>JBIOXX010000061.1:0-5390 GCA_044869875.1 bacterium
CCATTTCCGGTAACCCAGAACTCCCATCAAGGCTGCATAGATCGGCCAAGCCAGCACTCCGCCGGCGAAGGACCAGCTCCCGACCAATCCGCCGATGACCGCCCAGCCAAGGCCTTGCCAAGGTTTCTTCACGAAGCTCAGCCCCCAAACACCGAGCAAAAAGCCGAAAAGAGCCAGGACGTACTGAAGGCAATAAAAACTATTGCCGTACATGCTGACCAAGGAGTTCGAGAAAAGCAGCAAAGCAAGGAGCGGCAGCAGCCAGGCTCGGAATAGGATTCCCCGGCTGTAAGACAGGATTCTCGTGGCTAGCAGCAAATTCGCAATCTGGATTCCGAAGCCAATGGACAACAAGAGCCGAATATCCAAGTCGGCGAATTTGGCACAGGCGGCGTAGAGCAAGAATGGCAGCGCGATGGAATGTCCGTTGGAGATCACGGTATCCCGCATGTAGCCGATCCATCGATAGTGGCCGTTTAAAATCTGATCGAGCAAGGGAAAGAAACGGAAATCGTCGGAAGATGGCGTGGCCGCTCCGAGATGCTGAAGGAGCCACCAAGCGTGAACGATCGGCAACAAGCCGAGGACCAGCGCCACAACGACCGCAATTTTTCGCCTCATCGACATGCAGCGCCCTCTTTGTCGGAAACCAAGCGAATGCCTTCGAAGGCGATGCTTTGACCGGCAATCGCCTTGTCCCAGACGATGGGACGCCATTCCAATCCCTGCAAACGAACTCCCGGGTTCAATTCCAAAAGCGCCAAGTCATAGGAATATTCATGGACCGAGCCATCGGCAAGCAGCGGGATATCGATTTCCCGAACGAAGGCGCTTTCGCCCTCTAACTGAAGAGTGAGGCGGGCGGCCCGAGGGTATATTCGGGAGGGAACCGCTACCTTGAGCAGGATCTTTCCGTATTCTCCGAGGCAAAGATCGACGTCCGGTCGATAGGAATAAGTAGGGTAGCCTTTGGATTGATTGCGCTGCGACCAATACTTCGGTAACGGCGCTGGAAACAGGAAGTCGCCGGCCGAAGCCGGGGGGATATTGCCAGCCAAGTCGGTATTCGCCGGCTTGGCCGTTTCGAGCCCGATGTTGGAGGGGACCTCTTGAATCCACCGAATCTCGGGAAAACGCCACATTCCCCAATCCTGACCCCAATTAGCCAGCGGGTCGGATCCCAGCCGAATCTTGATTTTTTTGCCGCGCCAGGGAGCCAAAGAAAGCTTGAAAGGGACCCATTCCCGGTCCGGCGGCCCAAGCAAGCGGGAGAAATAGAGCTTCGGAGCTCCGGCTTCTTCGGCTATCCAAACTTGAAACAACATGCCGTCGGCCTTGGAATCCTCGGGCGCCGAAGGGCTGATGGCCACCGCTGAGCGCAGCTCGGCTTCCTGGGCCGCGGCCGGAATTTGGACCGACCACTCGACCCAATTTGGGGAATGAAGGAATAAATTCAGCGGTCGAACGTCGTCATAGGGAACGCCTTGGGCCTTCGAATCCGGCGACCAGGCGAATCCCGGCACCCGGGGCTCCTCGACAATCTTCACTTTTCCCAAGCTGAAATCGCCTTGCAAGGTCCGGCGTTGCCGCGGCCCGAAAAGGTTTACCCCGGCCCGGTTCAGGCTCGAAGCTAGACGAATAAAGGTCGGATACTGCCCGGGGGGCCAAAGAAACGGCGAATCGGCGCAATAGGTCGGCGCATCCAAATAATCCCGAATGCAAGACTCGGCTTTGAAGTTTTTGGATTCCGAATAAAAAGATTTTCCGGCGAAGGAAAGGTTGGAAGTCAGAAAGAAAATCGCCAAGACGACGAAAGTCGCCCAAGCCCAGCCTCGGCCCCAGCCCTCGCGAGAGCGCCAAGCCAAGCCGAGCAAGCCGATCCAAAAGAACAGGGCCGGGCAGGAGTACCAGCGCGCGAGCTCTTCCCTAAAGAGGCTGATCTGCCAAACACTCAGGATTCCATAGAGAAGAAAAAGCAGCGAAGCGATCAGGGCCGGGCTCTTCTTCGAAGACCGAATGAACCGAAAGATTGCGGCCAGAGCCAGGAGAACCCCGATCACACCCCGCCACCAAGCAACCTCGAGATTGTAATCTCCGGTCATCGGCAGGCCGATGACGCGCAGGAAAAAAGAGTGGTTGAAAAACGAATGGAGGCCGAGGTGGATGCCGGGAGCATGCCCTTCGACCCAGGAATAGAGATCGAGACGCGGGGGGCGAATTAGGAATATCGCGTAAGGCAGCGCCGCAACGACAAAAGACCAGGCTCCGATCCCATAGTCCTTCGGCTTGGCTCGCCCGCCCAAGATCCAACCCAAGAATAGCAAGGGCCAAACGATGAGCCCGCCGCCGGAAGACCAGGTGGCGAGCAAGGCCCCGCCCAGCGCCACCCCATCCAGGGCAAAGCCACGGCGGGCGCTCCACGAAATCGCCACCGCCACCCCTAGATAAGCCAAGCCCATTTGAATGCTGACGAACTCAAATTCCAAGGCGCTCAATTGGGAAGCTGAAAAAACCAGCGCCGAAAGCAGGGGCAGCAAGGCCCAGCGTCGCCAACCCTCAAGTCCAAGCGTGCAAGCCTGAAAAATCGCTGCCGCTTTTAGGCCAAACAAAAGCAATCCGATGGCCAGCAAGAGATCGATGTTCCAATCGAACCATTTGGCAGCAGCCAAATGCAGGAGTGTCGGGAAGATTTCAGAATGGCCGTTGAGGAAAGTATCGCGAAAAAAATGGCTCCAAGAATACTGACCGCCGAGGATCCGCGCGATCAAGGGCAGGATCATCACCTCGTCGTTGGACGGATTGAGTCCAACCTGTCTAAAGATGCGCCAAGCGACGATGCCAGGAGGGATCAAAGAGAGCAGGATGCATAAAAGCATCGCCCTAACGTTTTTTGATTTGAGGAAATCCATCGTGGTCGGTGACGGTATACCCTCAAAAAAAGCCAATTAAACAGCAATTTTAGGGTTGCGGCTCGCGGTCCAATTGATTAACCCTCCCCTTGCCTTCCTGCAGTGGGCGAAACCCGATAACTATTTCTTCGAGAGGCCGGTCAATGTCCGCAATCGAAACGCCTAGCGCCCCAGACGATATCGTCCAAATTTCTTCCAAAAAATTCCTCGCCGGATGTCTGTTATTGGCGGCGGGGATCTTCATTCTAGGAAAGTTCGTCGCCCTTCCCGTCACCTTGGTGGCGGTCGAAGTATTCCTGACTATTCTCAGCCTCTTCGTCTTGGGCTCGATGAAGTACCGGGTCGATAAAAATGCCATCACCTATGGCGCGGTCCTGATCATCTTCGCGACCTTTTGGTCGGTGTGGTGGGAAGGCTCGGCGCTGCGCCAGCGAGTGGCGAGCGAAGGGACGGCGGCCTGGAGCGAGCTTTTCCACCGCTACCTCCTGACCATGCATGGCTGGAACGAGCTGATCCACGCCGACACCATGCTGTTCATCCTCGGGCTGACCTTCTTCGTCGCAGCCATCGCCCAAACCCGGCTCTTGGAGAGCGTCTCCTTCATGGTGCTCCGCCGCAACAAAGGTTGGGTCGTCCCGACGATCGCCGCACTGACCGGCTTGGTTTCGGTGGCCTCGGGCATCCTCGATGGCGTCTCGATGATCGGCTTGATGATCCGAGTTTTGGTCTTGATTCTCTTTCTAGCCAAGGTCCAGGACGAGGCGGTGATCTATGCCGTCATGGTCTCGACCATCGTCACCACCGTCTGCGGCATGTGGCTGGCATACGGCGAGCCGCCCAACCTGATCATGAAGGCCAATCTTCAGCCCCACCTCGATAACGCCTTCTTCCTCCGCTACTGCGCGCCGGTGGCGCTTGGCAGCTATCTCATAGTTTTTTTCAACATCCGCAAACGGCTCAAGGGCAAGCAAATCGACATCAAGGAAATGGACATCCTCGATCTTCACACCGCCGACGTCCGTTTTCTGCAAGCCAGCCGCCATGGCGAAGTGCTTTTGGCGGCCGAATTCGTCGACGCCCATCAAGACAAGTTGGGAAGCCATTACAAGGCGGTCGAGCACCGGCTGCATGAAGGCGAATCGCTGGGCGCCGCCATGATTCACGAAGGAGTTCCTCCGGAAACCCGCAAGCGGATCTTGGGGCTCTACGTCGACGAAAGTTTGGCCGAGGAATTGGACCAACACTATCTTTACGAAACCGAGGAAGATCACCACGGCCGCGACCAAGCAGCCGGAAAGATCCGCGGCATGTTACGGGAGATGAAGCGCCACCGCTCCAAGTCCCAAAAAATCGGCTTCCTCGCCTTCATCCCCTTCGTGGCCTTCTTGATCTGGCACGCCGTCGACCACGAGGTGCCGCTCTTCCTGGCCTCCTTCGCCGGCTTTACCGTCGCCTTCTTGGGAATCCTCTCGATCCCCAAGATGCGGGGCCTGGCGCTTCGCGAGGCCAAGCACGAATTTTCGGAGTACCTGTTTCTCCTCCCCTTGTTTTTCTCCATTACCCTGCTCCAAAAAACCGGCTTCTTCGAAATCGTCGCATCCTCCATCCATGACGGCCTCGAAAAGCTGGGCGTCATCGCCATGGCCTATCTGCAATTCGTTGGCGCGGCCTTCCTCTCGGCCATCCTCGATAACAACGTCGTCGCCGACTTCGCCGGCCGGGCGATCCGAGGCTTCGAGCTCTCGGTCCTCCACTTGTTCGCGATGGCCCAGATCGCCGGTTATGCCGCCGGCGGCTGTTGGACCCACATCGGCTCGGCCCAATCGGTGGTCTCCTATGCCTTTATCCGCCGCGAAGTGGACCCCAAATACACCCCCTTTCAATGGATCAAGGCGATGACGCCGGTTATCCTCGAAATTTTCGTCCTGATGACCGTGATAATCGTGGCCGAATCTTTGGTTTTGAAATGGTGGCCCGAATAGGTAAGATCGCTAAAGTATGGAAAACGAGGAGGACCCCATGAACGCCAACAGCCGGCGCCGTTTCTTGATGAGCCTAATGATCCCATTCACCCTGAGTGCCTGCAGCAAGGGCCCCGAGCCGGAAAAGATCGCCAAGGCCTTCATCGACGCCTACTACGTCAAGATCGACCTCAAGGCCGCCAAGGATCTGAGCAACGGCCTTGCCGCCGACAAGATCGCCCATCAGATGAGCTTGATCGAAGGCGCCGCGCCCGATCATGGCGCCGACATTCCCAAGGTCGACGTTCACCTGGCCTCGACCGGCGACGTCAACGCCGAGGAAGCCACTTATATTTTCGAGGTCAAACCCCAGGTTCGGGACGTCGGGGCTCGCAAGGTCTTCGTCAAGCTGCGCCAGGAAAACGGGGCTTGGAAGGTGAGCCAGTTCACCGAGGAAAGCCAAGGGCTGGCCGGCCCTCAATGAGCGAAAGCGATTGAAAGAATAAAAAAAGCCCGCTCC
>JBIOXX010000062.1:0-2180 GCA_044869875.1 bacterium
TTAGCCGCCTTCTTTTTCTTCACAGCCATTTTACCCTCCTTTAATTAAATAAGGTAATGACTGACCCAACAGTAAGACCTCTATTATAAACAGTCAACTATTATTGTAACCAATTTTATAAAATTATAGGTAATTGATAGATCACTCGCCAAGATGTTTTTTTAAAAATAGGACAAACGCCGCGATTGACGCGGCTGCGAGAAGCCTGCCAAATTATTTTCCGGTGAATCGACGCTGCGAAAAAAAAAGCGAACTTCCGTCAAAGAAGTCCGCTTTTCGGTGGTAGCGGGGCTAGGATTTGAACCTAGGACCTCCGGGTTATGAGCCCGGCGAGCTACCAGACTGCTCTACCCCGCAGTGAAGGTTCGGGGATATAAGTGCGCACCCACCTTTAGTCAAGGTATTAGATCATGCCCGAGCTAGCCGAAGCCGCCCTGATGGCCCGTGAGATGAGCGATGCGACGCGGAAACGTCCCTTGGAGGGCGTGATCTTCGCCGGCGACCGTCCTTTCTTGAGCAAAATCGTCCCGCCACCGGTCCAAAAGGCCTGGCGCTCCTTCCTCGGCAAGCCCTTGGCGATCTCCTCGTTGGGCAAGCGTATTTATTTCGGCGGCGAAGGTTCGGAACGGCGGATTGGCGTCCATCTCGGGATGAGCGGCGAATTCTCGGCCGGCGCGCCGAGCGCCGAGCACCGGCGCCACGGCTTCCTCATCTTGGAATGGGAAGGTGCCCGCTTCCATTATTCGGAAACCGCCGTTTCAGCCGGATGAAGCTTTACGATTCCATCCCCAATCACGCGATCGGCGGCTGGGACCGGGCCGGCGGTTTCCATTTCAGCCCAGCCGTGGAGCTGAAAAAGACGGTCGCCGAGGCCCTCGGAAATTTTCGGCGCAAGCCGCGGATCACCTGGCTCTTGGAGCACGGCAAGACCACCGGCGTCGGAAACTACATGGCCAACGACGCCCTGGGCCGACTCGACCTCTCGCCCTATGAACCGATGGCTTCGCTCGAAGAAGCCGTGAAGCTCCTGCGCGAATGCCAGAAAGTCGCGGCGCTGATCTTCCGCCGCGGCGGCGGATTGTCCGGAAACTTGAAGTTTTACGAAGCGAAGAAAGTGCCGCGAAGCCTCTATCGCGGCCGGCCGCTATACACCCGTTTTCGCCTGCCCCGCTGATTATTTCTCGTTGCCCGGAATTACCCAAGTCTCGGCCATGGCAGCCTGAATCCATTCCTGGATCGGCGGCAGGGCCAGGATGGTCTCGGCGTAGGCTCGAGAGCTTTCGTCCATCTCGATGGCGTAACGGGTGAAGCGGAAAACCACCGGCGCGTACATCGCGTCGACGATGGAGAAATGGCCGAAAAGGAAGGGGCCTAGCTTGGAATACCGGGAGCGGGCATCGCGCCAAATCGCTTGAATCCGCTCGACGTCGGCCCGGACCTCGGGCTTGAGCTCGATCGGCGTCGGCTTGCGGTGGATGTTCATCGGACATTCGCTGCGCAGGGCCATGAAGCCGGAATGCATCTCAGCCGAAACCGACCGGGCCAGGGCTCGAGCCGCCGGATCCTCGGGCCAGAGGTTCATCCGCGGATATTTCTCGGCCAAATACTCGGCGATGGCCAGCGAGTCCCAGACCGCCCGGCCGTCCTCGATCAAGGTCGGCACCTTGCCGGAGGGCGAATACTTCAAGATTTTCTCGCGGCTGTCCTCGCGGAAGAGCGGGATAAATATTTCTTCGAATTCCAAGCCCATCTGACGCAAGAGCAGCCAAGGCCGCAGCGACCAGGAAGAATAATTCTTGTTGCCGATGATGAGTTTTAAGGAGGTCATTTAGCTTTTCTTTCGAAAAAATTGAACGGAGGGAAGACCTTCAAAATCGGAGTCCTGGGTCCATACTACCGCCTGATGGGCATAGGCCGAGGCCAATACAATGCTATCGGCCATAGGCAGTTTCTTATCGTGAGAAAGCTTCGCAGCTTCCAATGCTAGGGAGGCGTCAAGGCTAATAACCGTTCCCTGCTGCATTTGTGAGGTCACTTGCAAAGCTTCGTGCTCACTCTTTTGTTGAAGAACTTTTTTAAACACTTCGTAAAGACAAATAGAAGGGATTAATAGCCGTTCGACGTCTTCAATAGAGGCGGCAAAGAATTTTGCGTTGGGTCCATCCGCGAAATATTCCAAC
>JBIOXX010000063.1:0-2580 GCA_044869875.1 bacterium
ATGGAGGCGCTCGGCCGCTTCCTGATCTTCGTCAGCCTCGATCCGCTGACTTGGTTCACCGGGGTCCTGGCGCTTTGGATTCACCGCCAGCTCGAGACCACCGAAATCGGGCACTACGCCTTGCACGGCGCCTGGGACCGCTTCCCGGAGCTGGAGCCCTTTCACTCCAAGAATTTCAAATGGCGGTCGCCAGCCGAGGAAGAATCTTGGAAGCACGGCCACAATGGCCTCCACCATCAATATACGAACATCGTGGGAAAGGATCCCGACGTCAACTATGGTACCCTGCGGACCAGCCCTCACACGCCCTGGGGACTCTACCACGCGATTCAGACGATCCAGTTCTTCATCACCGCCCCGCTTTTCATGGAAATCATCGGCGTCTACAACACTGGTCTCACCGATTTGCTGCGCAAGCCCAAGACGCCGGGCTACGTCGATACCCTGCCGGATCGGAAGCCCCGGACGATCGCCAAGGCCTTTTACCAGTCTTTCAAAAAGATCCTGCCCTTCTACGCCTATCATTTCGTTTTATGGCCGGTTTTAGCGGGGCCATGGTGGTGGAAGGTCCTTTCGGGCAATCTCTTGGCCCACGTTTTCACGAACATCTATACCGCGGCCAGCGTCTATGCCGGGCATTTCGGCGACGATACCGAATTTTATCCGCCGGACTTTAAGCCGCACAGCCGCGGCGAGTTCTACCGGTCCCAAGTGCGGGCCGCTCATAATTTCAAGGCCGCCCTACCCTTGGAAATTCTCGCCGGCACGCTGAGCGCCCAAATCGAGCATCACCTCTTCCCCAAAATGCCGCCGAACCGGCTTAGGCAAGTGCGGGGCAAGATCAAGGAGATATGCCAAAATCATGGGGTTCACTACGCCGAAAATACTTGGTCCAAGACCTGGGGAAAGGCGATCGGGCACCTTTGGAAAATGTCGCGGCCGGAGCGGCCAACCTCAGCGTCGGCCATTGATGCGCTTGTGAAGCAGGTAAAGAGCTAGGCCCGAAAACACGATTCCCCCGACCGCGATTCCAATCAGCGGAATATATTGGCGCCGCAGAAAGGTCTCGCCGAGATAAACCGCCGCTATCGCAAAGGGCACCTCGGCCAGCGCCCTTGCGCCGAGGTATTTCCCAAAGTTGTAGCGCAAAGCTCCCAGGACGTAGCCGGGGATTTCCGAAGGCACCGCCGATTGAAAGAGCAGGATCAAGGGGAAGGTGGCATTGGCGCTTATCTTCTTTTCGTACTTGGCGACTTGCTTCGGCCGGACGATCCACTTCGCCAAGCGCCGCCCCGGCCGCCGGCCGATCCAGTAAGAAGCGGCGGCGCCGAGCATCCAACTTCCCCACAAGAGAAAGATCGTCGTCGGCTTTCCCCAGGCATAGATCGCCACCGGCAAGATCACCGCCGTCGAAAAAAAGAAAAGGATCGCCGAAACCGCCGAAAGCAGAACGAAGAGCAACAGCCCTAGCGTTTCATGATGCTGGATGAAGGCTTTGGACCATTCGAGGCCCCGACTAATGGTGTCGTGAACCGGGTCCAAGGCGGTGACGGCCACCAAAACGGCGACCAGCGCGAGCAGGATGAATAATCGACGATATTGCATGGAGGCCGTTGTACCCAATCAGTCGCTGCGGAAGCCGGCCGCCACGTGGGATCCGTCACAGAGCGGCTTATTTTTGGAACGGCCGCAACGGCAAAGGCGGGCTTCGGTCGTGCGCAGGACCACCCGACCGGTGCCGCAGCAGAGCTCGAGATTGCCGCGAACCAGCAAGGGCCCGTTCAATGTCGGCTCGACCTGCAAGGGGCCACCGCGCTCAGCCAGCATCTCGGTTTCCAAGCTCGCCGGCTCTCCGGTGGCCTGGAATTTGGCCTCGAGGTGGGCCGAATCGCAGAAGGGCTTGTTCTTGGATTGGGCGCAGCGACAAAGCGTCGCCCGGTAACCAATGGCTTTGTCGCTCAAGCGGATGTCGGCGTGAAAGGCATAAGGCCCGTTCTCCCGAAGGTGGACTAAATTCACCTCCGGGGCCTTTTCGTTGAGCCGTGGATCGCGATGACGGTATTGGATTGCGCCGGAGGGACACAACTGGGCCACCGCCGCCAACTCCTCGACTGGGGCTTGATCCGGAAAGAGCCATTGTCCGGGTGTGTTGGCCTTGAAAACCCGCGGCAGTAAAGTCACGCAATGGCGGGAGTGAATGCAGCGCTTGCCTTCGAAGCTGATCGCGATGTCCCCGGCTTCGGCCCGCTCGATTCCCGGTTCGTCGGCAGGCGCCGGGGCCGGCTGGCTGGCCGCCGCCATCGGCGGCGCCGAAACCGCGGGCTGAGGAGCGGGCGCGGCATTTCCCCGCAGCGGAGGTTTCCATTCGACTTTCAGCAAAGCATCTCGCGCAATTTCGATGGGTCGAGCCGCCCGATCGAGCTGAGCCAAGCAGGAAGCCAGTTGGGGATGATCACGGCCGAAGTCCTGGACCTCTACCTGCAGAATTTTGAAACCCGAGAGCACTTCATTCATCCGCTCGGTGAGCACTGCCCGCTCCGAATAAGCCTCCAACGGCGCCAAAGAACGCAAGGTCGCGAA
>JBIOXX010000064.1:0-2290 GCA_044869875.1 bacterium
CGTCGCGCCGCCGCGGACCGGTAAGACGATGCTGCTACAGAGCATTGCCAACAGCATCACGAAGAACCACCCGGAGATCTACCTGATCGTGCTGCTCATCGACGAGCGGCCGGAAGAAGTCACCGACATGCAGCGCTCGGTGCGCGGCGAGGTCATCTCGTCGACCTTCGACGAGCCGGCGCAGCGCCACGTCCAGGTGGCCGAGATGGTCATCGAGAAGGCCAAGCGTCTGGCCGAGCACAAGAAGGACGTGGTGATCCTGCTCGACTCGATCACCCGTCTGGCCCGGGCCTACAACACCGTCGTCCCGCCTTCGGGCAAGATCCTCTCCGGCGGTGTCGACTCCAACGCCTTGCATAAGCCCAAGCGTTTCTTCGGCGCCGCCCGTAACATCGAGGAAGGCGGCTCGCTGACCATCATCGCCACCGCCCTGATCGACACCGGATCGCGGATGGACGAAGTCATCTTCGAAGAATTCAAGGGCACCGGCAACTGCGAGCTCCACCTCGACCGTAAGTTGATGGAAAAGCGCATCTTCCCCTGCGTCGACATCAACAAATCCGGCACCCGCCGCGAAGAGCTGTTGCTCGACGACGCGGTCTTGAACCGGATGTGGATCATGCGCAAGCTCTTGGCGCCGCTTAATTCGGTGGACGCGATGGAATTCGTCCTCGATAAGATGCAGCATACCAAGTCGAACAAAGAGTTTATCGAATCGATGAACAGCTAGGGGTTTCCCTCTTTGAGACTCTTATTTTTGGGCGGAGTACGAACGGTCACCGGTTCCATGCACGTGCTGGAAATGAAGGGCCACCGCCTGCTTCTCGAATGCGGTCTGTTTCAAGGGCATCGCAAAGAATCGATGCTCCGCAACCGAATCCTGCCTTTTCCCTTCGACGTCAGCATGATCGACTCGGCGGTCTTGAGCCACGCTCACATCGATCACGCCGGCAATTTCCCGACCCTGGCCAAGAAGGGCTTCAACGGCAATATCTTCTCGACTTCGGCGACTCGCGACCTCTCCTCGATCATGCTGATGGATTCAGCCTACATTCAAAAGGCCGACGCCGAGTACCTCAACAAGCACGAGCTCTACGATCCCGACTTCGGCCCGGTCGACCCGATCTACAACGAGGCCGACGTCCTCAAGGCGATGAGTCAGTTCATCTCGATCGATTACCACCGCGAGTTCGACGTCGCCCACAACGTGAAGTGCAAGTTCTTGGAGGCCGGCCACGTCCTCGGCTCCTCGATCGTCCAGCTCGACGTGAAGACCCATTCGGGCAAGACCCGAATCGCCTTCACCGGCGATCTCGGCCGGCGCCACATGCCGCTGATGCGCGAGCCCGAGCCGCCGATTCAGCCTAACTACCTCATCATCGAGAGTACCTACGGCGACCGGGTCCACGAGCCGATCTCGACGATGAAGACTCAGCTCGCCCGGGTGGTGAACGAAACCTTCGGCCGCCGCGGCAAGGTGATCATCCCGTCCTTCTCGCTGGAGCGGACCCAGCTCCTGGTCTACACCTTGAACCAATTGGTGATGGAGAAAGCGATCCCCGAGATTCCGGTCTACGTCGATTCGCCGCTGTCGGTGCGGTTGACCGATATTTTCAAGCTCCATCCCGATTCGCTCGACGAGGATGTCCGAAAGATGATCGTCGCCGGCCACGATCCCTTCGAAGCCACCAATTTGAGCTATATCACCGAAGTTTCCGACTCGATGGCCTTGAACGAGCGCGAGGAGCCGATGATCATCATCTCGGCCTCGGGCATGTGCGAGGGAGGGCGCATCGTCCACCATCTCCGCAACAACATGGAGAACCCCAACAACACCATCTTGGTCATCGGCTACATGGCCCAGCACACTTTGGGCCGGCGGATCGTCGAGCGGCGGCGGCGGGTTCGGATCTTGGGCGTCGAACGCGACCTCAACGCTCGGGTCGAAGTCATTAACTCCTTTTCGGCCCACGCCGACCGCAATGAGCTGGTCGAATTCGTCGAGGCTTGCGGCAAGCAGCTCAAGGGCATCTTCATCGTCCATGGCGACGAAGACCAGTCCTTGGCCTTGGGCAACCACTTGAAAGCCAAAGGCTTCGAGGGCGTGGTGGTGCCGATGCCGAAGCAGTTCATCGAGATCGACTAAGGCCGGCAATTTCAAGCAACTTTAACCCGCCCAAGCCGAGCCATCTCAATCTACAAATAGATAAGGGGCACTTATGTTACCAATCCTTCTCGGGGTAGGAGTGGCGGCGTTATTTCTTTCGGGCTGCGCGGATAATCGAAAAAC
>JBIOXX010000065.1:0-5153 GCA_044869875.1 bacterium
GCGTGCTTCCGAGCCGGCTCGCAGCGCCGAGGATTCGATACGGCGCTTGATCGCCGAATCGGTGCAGCTCGAGGAACCGGCCAAACGCGAAGTAATTCGGCGAATCCAGGGCGGCGATCAAGCCGCCCAGGAAGAACTGATCCGCTCCGACATTCGCTTTGTCCGAAGCTTGGCTCGGGCTTACGGTTTTCGCGGTCAAGAGCTGCTCGACGCGACCCAAGAAGGACAGATCGGTTTGCTGGAAGGCGCCGACCGTTTCGATTTTCGCGACGTCGATTTCCTGACCTACGCCCAGTGGAGGATCCGGTCTCGTCTCACCGGATACGCCCGAGATTACCTTGCCCAGGTTCGCCTGCCGGCCCACCAGCTGGACATGCTTCGTCACTTGAACAATGAAACGAGGGCGCTCTCGGCCCATAACGATGAAATCGATGCCGCCGAATTAGCCGAACGGCTCGAAATTACGCCCAAGCAACTGGAGGATCTCCAGGGACTCTCGCGTTCCCGCTACCTCGAGCAAATCGATGCCAAGCGCGGATCCTCCGACGACGGATACGATTTGCACGACGTCCTCCCTGACAAGCGGCCCTTGGCCCATGAGCAGCTGGTCGGCCGCCGCCTCCAATCCCTAATCGAGGAATTCATCTCAGGCCAAGACTCGGAAGTGGACCGATTCCTTCTGACCAACCGGCTCTTTTCGTCCGAAGAACTGAGCCATGAGCAGGTCGCGGCGCGGTTGGGCAGCAGCCCGTCGCTGGTCAAGCGCCGCGAGATATCGTTGCTTCGTCAATTGCGAGTTCGATTGGAGCACCAGGGAGTCCGCTCCCTGAATGCCGAGCCTTTGACTCATGCCGCTCTTTTTCGCGCCCCCCGGATCCGGACCGCGGCGCTTTCAAGCCCGGCGTCCCAGGAAACGCGCCCCTCGACCGGATCGGGTGTTTTTCCGGCGCTGCGGCCGCGGCTCGAGCCGCGCATCGCCATCGTCGGTTTCGGCATGGCCGGAGTCGGTGCGGCCAATGCACTGCGGAATTATCGCCTGTTCAGCGGCGACGCTCGCGAGTTCGAGCCGCGGATCACAGTTTTCGAGGGAATGAATCGAGTCGGCGGCAAGGTCGCGCCCGACAATTTGGGCGCTCAGTTCGTCGATGCCGAGCATTTCTATCCCATCGACCGGATGATTCAAGAGCACGGCCTCGAGGCCGCGCCGCAACGGCACGATTACGATCTGGCACCCTTCGTTACTCCCTCGGGAGCGATCCTTTCGGGTCGGCAATTTTCTCAAGCTCTCCGCATCCTCCGCCAGTCGGCCCGCGAGGCCTTGCGGGTTCGAAGCTGGGAGGATCTCGACCGCCAGAGCAGCGTCGACTTCATCCAATATCTCGGCCGGCGCAATGGACCCCTGGCTCCCGAGGAAGTCGCGGCCATGGTTTCGCGGCTTGGCTTCGAGGAAGGGTCGCTCAACGTCTCGGCTCTCTCTTTCGCCATCAATTTGGCGAAGAGCGAAACCCCAATGCCGCGCTACGAATTGATCGGCGGCTTGCACCGCTTGGTCGATGCCGAGATGGGAGCGGTGATGGCGGCCGGCGGCGAGCTTCGACTTGGCCAGCCGGTGCGCGGCGCCCGGGCCATGGCCGATGGAGTCCAGCTTTTCTTCAACGAGGGCGGGATGCCGCGCTCCGAAACTTTCGATTACGCCATCCTGGCCCTCGCGCCGGAGCACCTGCGGGGCTTCGAGGTCTCAGGCAGCGAGATGCCGATCGGAACCTTGGCCCGGCTCGAGCCGGCCCACATTCGCAAGACCAATTTGCGCAGCCATCTATTGCCGCCGACCGAGGAGACCGCCAATCCCCATTTCGCCCGTTGGAATTCGCCGGACCCGCTGAATCCGCGCTTGCCGATGGTGACCTTCTTCCATGGTTGGAACGGCGAAAAGCCGCTGACCTACCGCCAGATGATGCTCGAAGCCTACGGCCGCGAGGACGCCGAAGCCATGCTCCAAATCGTCGAGCAAATTTGGGACGGTCGACTCCAGGACGGAATTCCCCATTTCTACACGACCATGCCTCAACCCGGGACTGGCTATGAGGTGGCCCGTTTTGCGATGGACCAGTATTTCAATGGCCGCTATGATGCCGAACGCTTGAGGGTGGCCAACCACACCCTTGGCTTGGGTTGTTACACTCGCGATGCCGCCCTAGCCGGCGAGTTGGCGGCGTACTCCTTGCTGCGGGGCGCCGGTTTCAACGTGGATCGAGCCCAGGAAAGAAGGCCCGACGCCCAACGCGAGCTTCTTGGCGCCGACCGAATCCGCTGACGAAAGGAATCCATGAGAAAGAACCGTTTTTCGAGAATCCTCGGCTTCTCGTTCCTGCTTTGCGTTCTGGCCTTGGCTTGCACTCCTCGCGAGAAAGGGCCGGCCGTCAAAAAGCTGGTCAGCGCCGATGGCCACTTTGAGATCACTGTGCCCAGCGGCTGGAAAGAGGAGAAGAAGCTCAACGACTCGGCCGACCTGCAAGCCTCGCACCGGCCGAGCGAGATGTACTTCGTGGTCTTGAGTGAGCCCAAGGTCGATCTCGACCAGATGACCCTCGAAGGTCATTCCAAGCTCACCCGCCAAGCCCTCATCGACGGCGTCAAGAATCCCCAAGTCTCACCGCCCTTCGCGATGAAGGTCGGCGACCTGGCCGCCTTGCAATACGAGATTCGCGGCTCGATGGACGGCGTCAACATCGTCTACCTCCACACCACCGCCGAGAGCCCCAACTACTTCCATCAGATCCTGGCTTGGACCGTGCCCTCGCGCTTCGATAAAAATAAGGAAACCCTGCAAAAGGTGATCGCGATGTTCCGGGAAGTTCCGGGAACTCCTGCTCCGTGAAGCAACGCTTGGTCCCGATCCTAGTCGGTGTGGCCTTGTTGGGGATGGCTCTCTCCGTCGCCATCAATTTTTTCCGGGGCTCGCCGAAGCAGCCCGGTGCCTTGGGCGGCCGCTTGACCGTCGAGCTCCCGCCGGGTTGGAAAACCGTCGACTCATTAAATCCCTTGGCCAACCTCAAGGTCGGCGACCCGGTGGCCGACGTTTATTTGATCGTGGTCAGCGAGAAAAAATCGGAGGCCAAGGAGAGCGAGCTCGGCCGCTATTCGCTGGCGGTTCGCCAAAGGCTTCGTTCCTCCTTGGCGGATTCAAGCGAGCAAGGCCCTTGGTGGATTTCGATCGGGGCCTATCGGGCTTTGCGTTACGAGATCCGAGGCAGGTCTCAGGACGGGATGGACGTCATCTACTTGCACACCGTCGTCGAGACTCCCGAATACTTCCATCAGATTGTCGGCTGGGCCGAGGCTAAGAACTATCCGAAAAACCAGAGCACTCTCCGAAAAGTATCGGATTCGCTGCGCGAAGACGGGCGCTAGTGCTATATTCCTCAAAATGAGGTGAACGATGTCCTTGGAATTATATTTCCTGCGTCATGCCATCGCGGTCGATCGCGACGAGGGCGATCTCTCCGACGAGGAGCGGCCATTGACCGAAAAGGGCCGGCAGAAGATGATCGCCGCGATTCGGGGCCTGCGCCAGCTCGACTTGAAGATCGACGCCCTCCTCAGCTCGCCGCTAACTCGAGCCATTCAGACCGCCGAGCTGGTCCGCCAGCACCTGCCCTATGAAGGCGCCTTGGAGATCCAGGAGGACCTGGCGCCGAGCGGCTTACTGAAAAATTTTTTGGAAAAAATCGGCGAGCGCAAAGGCAAAAGCTTTCTGCTGATCGGACACGAGCCTAACTTGAGCTCGTGGATTCGGAATCTTCTGGGCTGCGCCCGGAGGGGAGGCCTGCTGTTGAAAAAGGGAGGACTTTGTCGCCTGAATCTGGAACAAGCGTCGGAGTCGGCTTCGTCAGAATTAATTTATCTTCTCCAGCCGAAACAGTTGAGAGCAATGGGCCGCCGGGATTGAGCTCGACGCTTTGGAGACGGCGCTCGATGTTCCGCGTAGTAAGGCCGTCGGAGCTCGACTTCGGTTTTTCGGATCCGGTGCCCGAAATCGGGACCAAGGTCGTCGGACCCTTTCCGCCCTTGCGGATGATACTCTGGATCCGCTCCCGCAAATCCTGTTGAATCTGCTCGACGCCGCGCCGGGCATCGATGACCTGGAATTGATATTGCTCGGCCATGTTGTCGTAAGCGTCGATCAGGGTATTTTGGTACTTCTTGAAACTGTCGAAGATATTGTCGGCGAGGTGGAGGTCCATCCCCGATTCCCAATAGTTCATTCCGCCCGACTCGATGACCCGGGGGATCAGGCTGTCGACGTCGATCCGGAGATAGCAGACCAAGTCCGGCACCGGGGCGAAGCCGTAGACGTCCTTGATCCAAGACAGGCTCGGGTCGCGGGCCGAATCGCGGGCGAAGGCGTTATAGACGTAACGGTCGGCCAGGACGACGAAACCGCTGCGCAGCGCCGGGAGAATTTGATTTTCCAAACGGTCGGCGAAATCGGTGGCGTAGAGCAGGGCCAAGGTCATCCGGTCGATCATGTTGCCGCCCTTGGCCATCTCGATGGCCTTGCCGGCGAGATTGCTTCGAGTCCAACCGGTGATCACCGTGCCGAAGCCCTGGACCTGGAGCCAGTCGTCGAGCAGCTCGATCTGGGTTGAACGTCCGACGCCGTCGGTGCCCTCGAGCGCGATCAGCTTGCCCTTAAGGTCGTTTGTCTTGAGGTAGGGCAAACCTTCGCCAAAAAACTTTATTCCGTTTGGCATAATTTCTCCTTTTGGTGGTGAAGCCCTCGAGCTGTTTCATCACCAGTTCCCGCACTTTCTTTTGCTGCTCTTCGATGTCCTCGGTGGCGTCGATGACGGTCAGACCGAATTCGGCCACGATGCGGTCATATTCCTTCAAAATCATTCCTTGGAAAACCTTGAAGGACTCCTCGATGTTCGAGGAGAGGTTCAGGTCGAGGCCGGCCTCGTAGTATTTCAGCTTGGGGCGGCCCGAGAGAATCCGGTCGATGGCCACCGAGAGCGGCGTTTTGAAGTAAAAGGCCAAATCGGGCTTGGCCGCGAAGCTGTACACTTTTCTGGCCCAAACCGGATGCACTCCCCGCACCACGTCACGGGCGAAGGCGGTGTAGACGTAGCGGTCGGCCAAGACGATCATCC
>JBIOXX010000066.1:0-3916 GCA_044869875.1 bacterium
ACGGCAAATGCTCGGGCGCGGTCGGGACTTTCGCCCACAGCCCGCCGGCGGTGGAGAAATACGTGATGAAGAAGCTGAGCCTGAAAGCGGCGCCGGCCTCTTCCCAGATCGTGCAGCGCGACCGCCACGCTTTTTATTTCTCGACCTTGGCGGTGATCGCCGGAACCGTCGACAAGATCGCGACCGAGATCCGGCACCTCCAGCGCACCGAGGTTTTGGAAGCCGAGGAGTATTTTTCCCCCGGCCAGAAGGGCTCTTCGGCAATGCCCCACAAGCGCAATCCGGTGCTTTCGGAAAATCTCTCGGGCTTGGCCCGATTGATTCGCGGCTACGCCCTGGCGGCCCTCGAAAACCAGCCGCTCTGGCATGAGCGCGACATCAGCCATTCCAGCGTCGAGCGGGTGATCGGTCCCGACGCGACGGTGACCCTAGATTTCATGCTCGGCCGCCTGACCGGTCTTTTGGAGAAGCTCATGGTATATCCGGAGCGGATGCTGAAGAACCTGGAGAGTCTGGGGGGCCTCGTGCACAGCCAGCAGGTCTTGCTGGCCTTCATCGAGGCCGGGATGAAGCGCGAGGAGGCCTACGCCATCGTCCAGCGCCACGCAATGAAGGTGTGGGAGACTCGGCAGAGCTTCGCTGAGCTGCTCAAGGCCGAGCCCGAGGTCCGGAAGCACCTCAGCCCCAAGCAGATCGACGCGATCTTCGATCTGAAACACCACACCAAGCATGTCGGAACGATTTTTAAGCGAGTGTTTGGAAAATAGGCGGTTAGCTATGAAAGCGAAAGTAACAGTTAAGCTCAAAAAAGGCGTCCTCGACCCCCAGGGCAAGGCCATCCTCAACTCCGGCCATGCCCTCGGCTTCGAGGAATTGGCCGACGTCCGGGCCGGCAAGGTCTTTGAGATCGATCTCAACACCGAGGATAAAGCCAAAGCCGAGCCCCGGCTCAAACAATTGGCCGACAAGCTCTTGGCCAACACCGTCATCGAAAGCTTTGAAGTGGAGATTCTATAGCAAGGCTCAGCTTAGCTGAGCCGCGCAGCGAATTCGAAGAATTTGAGGAGTGCAATAACCCCATGAAAGTCGGCGTCGTTCTATTCCCCGGCACCAATTGCGATCATGATCTCTATCATGCCCTCGGGCTGAACGTCGGATTCGAGCCGGTCTATCTTTGGCACAAGGATCACGACCTGAAGGGCTGCGACGCGATCATGCTGCCCGGCGGCTTTTCCTACGGCGACTACCTGCGCTGCGGCGCCATCGCCAAATACTCGCCGGTGATGCGTGAGGTGGCGACTTTTGCCGAGAAGGGCGGGCCGGTCCTCGGGATCTGCAACGGCTTTCAAATCTTGACCGAAGCCGGCCTCCTGCCCGGCGCTTTACTGCGCAACCGCTCGCTCCAATTCCTTTGCCAATACGTGAACTTGAAGGTCGAGACCGAAAGAACTCCCTTCACCAAAAAAGCCAAGCCCGGCAGCCTACTCCGCATCCCGATCAACCACGGCGAGGGCAACTATTATATCGATGAGGAAGGCCTGAAGCGCTTGGAGGGCGAAAACCAAGTTGTTTTTCGCTACGTCGACGAGCAGGGCCAGGCCACCGAGGCCGCCAATCCCAACGGCGCCTTGCGGAACATCGCCGGCGTCTGCAATGCCCGTCGCAACGTGGTCGGGCTGATGCCCCATCCGGAGCGGGTGGTGGAAGATGTCTTGGGCGGCAGCGACGGAAAAATTTTCTTCGAGAGCTTACTGGGGTAGCGATGGCCAGCGATCTATTACAACAAGCCAAGGAATTCGGCCTCTCCGAGGAGGAATTCCAGCGCATCCTCAAGATCCTCGGCCGTGAGCCCAATTTGGTCGAACTGGGCATCTTCTCGGTGATGTGGTCGGAGCACTGCAGCTATAAGAGCTCGCGGGTCCACCTGAGAAAACTTCCGACCACCGGCCCCCAAGTCATCCAAGGCCCCGGCGAGAACGCCGGCGTCGTCGACATCGGCGACGGCTGGGGCGTCGCCTTCAAGATGGAGTCGCACAACCATCCGTCCTTCATCGAGCCCTACCAAGGCGCGGCGACCGGCGTTGGCGGCATCCTCCGCGACGTTTTCACGATGGGCGCGCGGCCGATCGCCAATCTCAATTCGCTGCGCTTCGGCGCCCACGACCATCCCAAGACTCCCTTTTTGGTCAGCGGCGTCGTCGCCGGCATCGGCGGCTACGGCAATTGCATGGGGATCCCGACGGTGGGCGGCGAGGTCTTCTTCGACGCTTCCTTCAACGGCAATATTTTGGTCAACGCGATGACCGTCGGTTTGGTGAAGGCCGACCGCATCTTCAAGGGCCTGGCCGAAGGCGTCGGCAATCCGGTGATGTACGTCGGCAGCAAGACCGGCCGCGACGGAATTCATGGCGCGACGATGGCTTCGGGCGAGTTCGACGAGGCTAGCGAGGAGAAGCGGCCGACGGTCCAGGTCGGCGATCCCTTCACCGAGAAATTATTGCTCGAGGCCTGCCTCGAGGTCATGAGCCAGGACGTCCTGGTCGGCATCCAAGACATGGGCGCCGCCGGCTTAACCAGCTCTTCCTTCGAGATGGCCTCGCGCTCCGGTAGCGGCATCGAGATGGACTTGGACAAGATCCCGGTCCGGGAAGAGGGGATGACGGCCTACGAGATGATGCTCAGCGAATCGCAGGAGCGGATGTTGCTCGTCGCCAAGCGCGGCTGCGAAGAGAAGGTCGTCGAGGTTTTCAAGAAATGGGATTTGGACGCGGTGGTGGTCGGCAAGGTCACCGACGACGGTTGGATGCGGCTCAAGAAAGACGGCAAGGTCGTCGCCGAGCTCCCGATCAAGCCGCTCACCGACGAAGCCCCGCTCTACGACCGGCCCCAGAAGCCGGTCGATCTCCAGGCCCGGCAAAAAATTTCCTGGGACCAATTGAAATATTCCGGCGATTGGAACGAGACCCTGCTCAAGATAGTCGGTTCACCCAACCTCTCCAGCCGCCGCTGGGTCTGGCGCCAGTACGATCACATGGTGATGACCAACACCCTGGTCCAGCCCGGCTCCGATGCCGCGGTGCTTCGAATCAAGGGCCTGAAGCAGGGCATCGCCGTGACCAGCGACTGCAACAGCCGCTACTGTTATCTCGATCCCCATCTCGGCGCTCAGCACGCGGTGGCCGAAGCCGCCCGCAACCTTACTTGCAGCGGTGCCAAGCCGCTGGCCACCACCGACTGCCTCAATTTCGGCAATCCCGAAAAGCCCGAGATCATGTGGGAGTTCGCCGAAGCGGTGCGCGGCCTGGGCGAGGCTTGCCGGGCCTTGGACGCGCCGATCGTCAGCGGCAACGTCAGCCTCTATAATGATACCAACGGCATCTCGATTTTTACGACGCCGACCATCGGCATGGTCGGCTTACTGGAAGACGCTTCGCTGGCCTTGGCTTCGGGATTTCGCGAAGCAGGCGACTTGATTTTCCTCTTGGGCGACACAGCTGGGACCTTGGGCGGCAGCGAGTATTTAAGCTGGATCCACGGCAAGACCGCCGGTTCGCCGCCGCGGCTCGACCTGAACCGCGAAAAGGCGATTCAAGGCTTCGTCCAGCGGGCGATTCGCGAGCGCCTCTTGGCTTCGGCACACGACGTCTCCGATGGCGGTTTAGCGGTGGCTTTGGCCGAGTCTTGTTTCAACGCCGCCAAGCTGGATTTGGGAATTGAGGCTGTTCTCGAAAAAGCCGGCGAGGGAAGGGCGACTGCCGAGCTTCTTTTCGGCGAAGGCGCCTCTCGAATCGTGCTGTCGGCCAGGCCCGACAAAGCCGCCACCCTTCAAGAGTTGGCGGCCGCCTCGGGGCTGCCCTTGCAGCGTCTCGGCGCCGTGCAAAAAGGTCGTTTTCGTCTCGGACCCTGGCTGGATTTG
>JBIOXX010000067.1:0-5266 GCA_044869875.1 bacterium
GATTCTCGAAGGTTTCTTGATCGCTTGCCTTGCTTTTTTATCTCTCAGTGCGTTCGCAAAGGATAAAGACTCCGCACCTTCGGATTTCAAGCTGGTGTATCGCTCCAGCGCCGGCCAACTCGAGCAAGCCACCAAGGAGCAAGTCGAGGTCAGTGCCGGCCAAGTCACCGTCACCCGCCGGGCCAAGCCCATCGGCACCTCGGCGATGACCGACGCCAGCCGTAGTTACAAGATCGATGCCGCCCAGCTCGATGCGCTTTGGGCCATCGTCGTCGAGAGCGGCTTCCTGAAATGGTCGAAGAATCCCGAAGGCCCTCACCAAAGCCAGGTCGAAGAGAGCTTCGACATCACTGCCGACGGCAAGACCGTCAGCCACGGCCGTTGGGAGGAGGGTAAACAAGAAAGCTTCCGAATTCTGTTTGAAAGGTATAACTCCTGGTTCAATGGGATCCGAACGGTGCGTTTCTAGCCGCAACCGTTGGGAGTTCTTGCCGATATTGCTAGCGACCTCCTCTTCAGGGCGAAATCATAGGACAAGATCAGGTCAGCATATTAACCGTTTAAAATCAATCTGTTAGAGGGAAAACCTCAGGCAGATTCGATTTTTGGGGGCCTGCTGATGTCCGACTTACTCGTTACTTACGAGGGTATTTCCCTTCCGCCCAAGGCTTGTTCCGAGGCGCCGCCGCCGGAAACTTCGGCCATTCCCGACAACAAGAGCAAGAAAGACCCGGTTCCGGCCATCGATGGCTGCTCGATTCAGCTTCCCTTGCTCTCCTCCGACGAGGCCGAAGGGAAAACCCGTTACATCCGCTTCGATCGGCGGAAAGATCACTTCGTCCTTTCGCCGACCAACACCGCCGACAACCTCACTTGGGTGGGCAAGCGCGGCAACCTCACCGAAATCCTCGACGTCCTGAGAGTCTTGGAAGGCACCTTGCGCAAGGCTGAGGTCGAATCGACTGAAGTCTATTCGATGAAGCTTTCGATCGTTCAGTATTTGGTGACCGGAAGGGTTTTGCTTCACGGCTCCGAGGAAAAAAACCTCAAGCGGGCCCGCAATGAGGTCGACTTGGCCGAGCGGATGCTGGAAATCTTTTCGATCTCGCCCGATCAGGCCATCGCCAACTTCATCGGTCCGATCAATGTCTTCCGCGCCGATGCCGGCTTGGGCGACGCCGTCAAAGGCCGCATCACCTTCCTCAATCAAATTTTGGACCTGAAGCCGAAGTATCGGGCCCTCCGCTCCAACTTCGCCGACCCGCTGGCACTCGACCATTGGCTCGAGCTGAAGGGCGAGGAACGGAAGAAATACCAAAACCTGCTGACTTTCCTTCGGCAAACCGTGGTCAACGAATCCTTGGGCAAGCCGCTTCGCTACGATGCGACCTTCGATGCTTCCTATCGGGCTTATTTGATGCTGAATTCGGAGCTGACCGAGGAGGCCGGCAAGGACGCCTATTGTAAGGCGCTGGAAAAGGGTTTGGCCGAGCTGCGCGGCAAGCGGGGCGTTGCCAAGGAGTGGATCGCCGAGTGCCGGGCGGCCATGGATTGGTCGGGGCTGCCCGAGGATGAGGCCCTGCACAAAAGCCTGCGTTTCGCCTTTCTTTCGGAAGCTGCCAAGCCTCTGCTCGAGCAGGCGATCAGCGCCGAGAGCCAAAAGGCCGAGATGAAAGTCGATTGGCTGGCCGACCGCGGCCGCTTCGCCGAGGCTTACAAGCTGCTCGACGGTCAAATGAAGATCGGCCTTCCGGAAGGGGAGGCCGCTCCGACCCTGAGCCTCGACCCCGCAGCTCTCCGGGTGCAATTGAATGTTTGGATCAGCACCCAGCTCACCCAAAGGCGAGAGCGGTTGCTGGCTTCGCTGGCCTTGTTGCGCCGGACCTTCGGTGAGAGCGGGAAGCCGGCTTCGGTGCGGGTCTTTCACCGCGGTCGCTTCGTCGAAGCCGAGTGGAAGCTCGACGCCAAGGCCTTGGGCCAGATTCGGGATTTTCAGCGGGAGTTGGAGCGGGAAATCAAAGTCAGCGAAACTCGCAGCGAGCTTTGGCTCCCCATCGCCGAAGCATCGAGCTGCGCCGCCGGAGTCGTCGGTTTGGGCTTTTCCGAAGGCTATGGCGGCTTCGACCGCCATCCCGACTTACAATTGGGCTTTGGGATCAGCTCGGCCGGCTTGGCCGGCGCCGGCTGCAGTTCGCTTTTGGGACATTACGTTTGGCCCAAGCTCGGCAAGGTCCGAAACCGCTATCTTTGGGAAGGACTCACCGGGGCAGGCGGAGCCATCGTGGGGGTGGGTATTTACTTTCTGGCCCGGTCTCTGCGCGGCGACCCCGGTAGCCCCATCAAATTCCCGGTCGATGAGTACGGCCCTTAGCCCCGGACTATAACGCCCGGGAATGAGCAACCAATTTGACAAGCGGCCGATATAAGCCTAAATCCATGCGGATTTAATTGAATATGGGGGCACCTTGAGGCGCGGCGACAGCTGCGCGGAAGGCTGCCTTCATGACCGACCTACGGATCTACGTCGACGTTACCACTCAGTCTCCGGTCCGCCATTCCGCGACCCCGGCCTGCGCCGAAGCGCCGCCGACCCAAGCGCGCAGCGCTGATACTTGCCGGATGGGGATAGGTCTGGCCCTCGAAGGCTCGTCGAGCCCTCGAGTCATCCTCTTCGACCGCCAAGGCGACCGCTTCGTTCTTTCTTCCCAAAACAATGCCGAGAATTTGACCTGGGTCAGCTCCAACCAAAACCTGCCCGGAGTTCTGACCACTCTTCGTTTGGCCGGCACTCTGCTGAGGGCTATGGGTCGGTCTTCGGCCAACCCCGATACGATGGATTATTTCCTCTGGTTGTCGCGCTACGTCATGACCGGCAACTATCAACACGACAACGCGCGCATGCCGGGGCCGGCGCTCGACATGGACGAGATGTTGATCGACGTCTTCAGCGGATCGCGGGGTCGGGGAATGGTGAGCTTGATCGGCAGCCTCAACCTGCTGCGCCGCGAACCTTGGCTGCCCGAAGAGGCGAGGGAGAGGATCCGCTCGGTCACCGCGATTCTCGACTTGGTGCCGACCTATCAAACGATATCGAGCCATTTTTTCAGCGAAGAAAGAATTCGGAGCTTCGGCCGCCTGAGCGACGTCCAGTACACGAACATGGCCCGGATCTACCAGTTCATCCGCCGTCTGGCCATTTCCCTGCGCGAGAATCGCCCACTGCGCTTCGATTCGACCGCCCTCGAGGCCTCGCGGGCCTATGCCGAATTCTACCGGGCCGAGATCGCTTCTGGAACTCAGCCCGAGTTTTGTGCGTCCCTCGAAGCGGCCTTACGCGAGGTCGGTGGCGCGACAAACCCTGGGGCGGCCTTCATCGCTGAATGTCGCCAAGCCTTGGCTTGGGCCCGGGTTCCGCCCGAGCAGGCGATTCGCGAATCGGCCCGCCAGACCCTGACCGACGCCGCCGGGATGCAGCGTCTCCAGCAAGGCATTGCCGACGAAAGCCGATTGGCCAATATGCGAGTCGACTGGCTCAGCCGGCGCGGCGCCTACGGCCAAGTGCTCGATGCCTTGCTCACCCGGATTTCTCTGGTTCCCGGCACCGAAGGGGCGGCTGCGCGGCTGCGCTTCGACGTCGCCAATTTCAGCGCCGATCTCCGCCGCCTGACCCTGTTGACGAGCCGGGGCGAATACGACTTGTCGGCGCTGGCTTTCCTCCGGCAAATTTTCGGCCGCGAGGGCGATGCCCCGGCTTTTCGGGTTTTCGCCGACGGTGTGGTCGGTGATCTCAATTGGAATTTGAGCGCCCAGGAATTAAGTCAGATTCGAACTTTGCAGGCCAGCTTGCGGGGTCGGCGCCAGAGCAGCGCTGATTTCTCTCAAGTCGGGATGCCGGTGATGTTGGGCGGCGCTTGTGCGGTCGGCGTCGGCGGCATCGTCCTCAGTCAAACCTTGCCGGCCTTGGGCTCTAATCGAGATGCCCAGCTGGCCGCCGGTATTTCGGCATCTGCTCTCGCCGGCGGCGGCTGTCTCGGCCTGGCCGGGCACTATGTCTGGCCGGCGGTGGCGCCGCGAGCCGTTCACAACCGCTATGCCTGGGACCTCGGAACTTCGGCCGTGGGGTCGGCGGTGGGAATTGGAACTTATTTGCTAATCCACTTTTTGAGCGGGGGAAGGCCGATCGAACCAGGCCAGCGCAATCCGGTCGACCCCTTCGGGCCTTGAGGAGAATTTTTCTATGTCGGATTTGATCATCGAATTTCGTCGCATGACGCCTTCACCGGAAGTTTGCCTGACGCCGCCGCCGGTCACGGGCACCGATGCTTGCAGTTACACGGTTCCGCTGCGCGATGAGGGCGAGGGCGCGAGCGCGGCACGGGAGGTGCGCTTCGACCGGCGCGGCGATCAATTCGTCCTTTCGCCGGCTAACGGCGGCGATATCCTGACCTGGGCCGGCTCTCACGCCAATCTCTCGACGGTCCTGAGCACGGTGCGGGTCCTCCACGGGATGACCCAGGGAACTCAGCTCGGCCGCAGCGCCGGCGGGGCGATGACCTTGGCGGTGCTGGCTCACTACATCACGACCGGCCAGGCGATGGATCCGGAGATGTCGGAAGAGGATGGGCGGATGCTCATCGCTTCGGCCTTGCTCGACGTCTTGACCGATTCGCCGGAGGCCGCACTCAGCGCCTTGCTTGGCCGGCTCGCGGTGCTACGGGGTCAGGATTGGCTCGATGCCCCGTCCCGGGAACGGGTTCGCTCGATCATCGAAATGACCGATCTGGTGCCGGCTTATCGGACCTTCCGCCAGAACTTTTTGAGCGAAAGCGATTTCAGCTCTTGGGATTCGATGAGTCACGAAAGGCAGGATCAAGTTGCGGCAATCGCCACTTTTTGCCGTAACGTGATCCTGGCCAACGCCTTCGATCAACCTTTGCGCTATTCCGACGAATTCCGGGCCGCCGAAGCCGCCTATACGTCGTTGCATCAAACTGAAATCACCACCGGCGCTCGCCCCGATTTTTGCGGGGCTCTGGAAACCGCGCTTCGTCAGCTCCGTGGCGAGCGCGGCTTGCCTCGGACCTTCCTCGACGATTGCCGTTTGGCTTCACGATTGGTGGATCGTCCGCAGCTCGAAGCCGCTCGCGAAACCATTCGCCGGGACCTGCTTTCGGGTTCCGGTGTTCGCTTGTTGCAAGAAGGAGTCGAAAGCGAAAGTGCCGCGGCGAACATGCGGGTGGATTGGTTGATCGAGCAGGGCGACGAA
>JBIOXX010000068.1:0-2984 GCA_044869875.1 bacterium
TGGGTATGAAAGAAACGGTCGAAGACGACCAAAAACAAGATGGCGCCGCAGGCTGCGGCTCCGAAGAGCAAGGGCAGCCACAGCGGAATGCCGAGAAACTGGGGCTTGGCGTACTCCACCACTTCGGCCCGGACCATGAGGATCTCCCAGGGCGTGAAAGTCAGGGTCCCCAGGGCGAAGGCCATGACGATTTTTCGAAACCATTCCAGCATTGGGAGGCCTATTTGTAGGGAGGCTTCCGGCCGGGTCAAGGGATTTCACTCCGGCCGGTCACCCTGAGGACCCGAAGGGGATGATACCCCTTAAATCCTCGCAACTTCCCCTAGGCACATCCGAAACCCCTCCCGCTCCTAACGATTCCTTTTCATGAAAATTTCCTCGCCCCTGCCGGCGAAGGCCCAGGCTTGGTCCGAATCCATCGACCGCGAGTCCGATCTCGAACTGCGCGGTGAGGGCTATTTGCGCCTGGCCGCCGAGCTTACCGAAGAGGAACGCCAGCCGGCCGCCGCCGAAATTTATGGAGCCTTGCTCGATGACGTCGCGATGCCGGCGGCTTTAAAGCAGAAGGCTAAAACCCGACTGGCCCTGCTTTCCGGCGTCGGCGCTTTCGGCCAACGCTTCGAAGCCTGGTCCCGAAGTTTCGTCCGCCATGCCGCCGATCCGGCAGCCCTGGCCGCGATGACCGCCGGCGGCTTGGCCTATCGAACGGCCAGGCTAGGCATTGCCGCCAAATTGCTTCAAGCTTCGGCTTCGCCTTGGACCCGCGGCATGGCCGCCAAAGGCTTGGCGATCGGCGCCGGCTTCGGAGCCGAGCTCTTCGCCTTCACCTCGGTCGGCCGGGCCTTGAGCTCGGGCCATCCCGCTTCCTGGTCCGAAGATCTCGCCCATGCTTCTTTGACTCTTGGCGCCCTCAAGCTCAGCGGAGCCGCCGGAAACGCCCTCGCCGTCCGGACCCTCGGCGCGATGCCCCGCTCGGCTCTCGCTCAGGGCCTCTTCCAACAAAGCGCCCTCCTTAGCGGCATCCTGCTCGGGGCTGAGCTAGAAAAAGCCGCCGGCTTGCGCGAAGAAAATCTCGATTCCTGGGAGGCCTTGACCACCCTCCTCCATTTCAACGTCGGCGGCCAACTGAGCCGGCGCTGGCTGGGCTCAAAGTTTAGCGGATGGGAGAACCAGCTCGAGCAGCGTTGGCAGAAAATGCCTTGGCAGGGTCCCAATCCTTGGGGACCGCGGATGGTTTTGGCCGGCGCCGGCGCACCCAATATCGAAGTCACCCCATCCAAAGAGGCGCTGACGGCGCCGCGTTTCTTGGCCGAAAGCCGGAACAGCGAATCGGGCCTGACGCCGCCAGCCGTTCTCCGGGTCGAGTCGAAATATTTGCGCCTTTTCCCAAAGGATGAGCTTGGCTATTATTCTCGGGAAATCGTCGCCCGAGTCTGCCGGATCCGCTGCAGTCTTCCTGACTTCCACGAAAACTTGCTCGAAGCTCTGCTCCGGGCGCCCCGTCCCGGCCAAATCAGCCAGCTCTACACCGTGATCGCAATCGAAAAGCTTTTTGAGACCGATGCCTTGGGCAGCTCCCGCGGCAGCTTTAGCTACGCCCCGCTCCAGCTACTCCTCGGCCAAGCGCTGAGCGAATCCGACCCCGGACTCCGCCAGCACGCGATGCGCAATATCCTCAGAGTCTTCGAACGCGGCTTCAGCCGAACCGACTCCTCCGACCTGCTCCAGACCTACGCCAAGCACCCGCTACTAGGACCGGCACAGGACAGCCCAATTTACGACAGCCGCTTCCACGCCCAGCATTCGGCCGAGGCCACCTACGCCTGGAGCGACTACCGGCCCGAGGACGTCCTTCCGCTTTTCAACTTCGTCTACCAGGAAGCCGGCAACCATCCGGCGAAAGCCAGTCGCATGATCGAAATCCTGGGCGCCGGCCGCGACCAAGCCTCGCCCTACTTTGCGGTCGAAATCGACTCCGCCATTGACTATGCCCGGCTCCATCCTCAGGGCAACTTGGTCTTGCGGCGGCTTTTTCATGTCTTGGAATCTTCGGATCTTCCTTCCAAGCTCAGCGAGATTGGCGAGGAGCCATCGAAGATTTCGACCGATCGCTACGTCGAGGTTCTCGCACTCAACGGCCATTCCAACGAAAAGATCGCTCAGACCTTGAATGGCGGCCCCCACACCGCTTACTTCAACGACATGCGCTTGGCCGAAACGGTGGCCTCGGTCTTCCGCGAGGTTATTCCTTATCTACGAAACCCTTCGCTGCACCAGGAGACCCGGGCCCGGCTAGGCAAGGCCATCATAGATCAGATCGCGATGTACCGCTACGTCAAGGAAAGTCAGCTCTTTGAGCTGCTTCGTGCCGGCAGCTTTCCGGAAGCCGATTTCTACGAACAGGCCTGGCGCGACGGCGCATTCAGGGTCCAGATTCTGTCGGAACAGGAGTTCCGGCGCGAAGTCGCGGCCTGGGGCGAGGCCCAGGACTGCGAATGGACCCTGTTCCGCCAATCCAGCGGCCGCGGCGACCGCGACCGCATCTTGATTCGTGAACTGCCGTCGCTCAAGATCGGCACCGAAGCCGAGCGCAACCGATCCTACACCGAGGTGGTCTGGCGGCTGCGGGGTCTGGTTCACGAGATGGAGCATTGGCGCCATTTCAACGGCCTCAGCCCCGAAGGTCCGGTCGAGCCCTTCCAGTTGACAGGCATCAGCCGCGAGGAGCGCTTGATCACCGAGAACATGGCTTACATGAAGGAATTCAGCTGGCGGATCATGAACACCGACGACCATTTCTGGCAAATCTCGCGGCGGCTTGGCGACACCTTGTCGCTCCATTTCCGAAACATTGCCGAGCAATCTTACTTTTAGTTGGGAATTCGGGCTTCGATTTGAGCCGTCGGCACTTCCTCGAAGCTGACCTTTACCCCGGGAAATTGTTTGCGGGCATGAGCTTCGAGCTGGGTGCGCACGGCGGTGTG
>JBIOXX010000069.1:0-5793 GCA_044869875.1 bacterium
CCGTGAAGCAGCAAAACCCCGGTCTCGCCGCCCTCGAGACGGATGTCGCGGCTGTGCAGGGCTCGAGCTGGCATGGTGAGCATGGTTGGTCCTTGACAAGTCGATCCTACGATGGAATCACCGCGAAAATGAACGAAATTGTTGAAAAAGATTGCCTCGAGGAACTGGCCGCGAGCCTCAAGGCCGAGCTCGGCTTGGTCGAGGTTGAGATTCAGCGGAACTTGCAAAGCCATGTGCCTTCGGTCACCCAGATCGCCGGCCACATCGTGATGAGCGGCGGCAAGCGGCTGCGGCCGATTCTCTGCCTTTTGGCCGCTCAAGCTTGCGGCTATGAAGGATCGCGGGTGTTAAGCCTGGCCACCGCCATCGAGTACATCCACACGGCGACCCTGCTCCATGACGACGTGATCGACAATGCCCAGCTCCGCCGGGGCCGGCCTTCCTGCAACTCGATCTGGGACAACAAGATGTCGGTTCTGGTCGGCGATTTTCTTTACTGCCAAGCCTCCTCGCTGATCGCCAAGGACGGCGACCTCAAAGTTCTTCGCTCGATCACCGACGCCACCACCACCACGACCGAGGGCGAGGTGCTGGAGATCACCAAATCGCGGGACCTGCGTTTAGGCGAGGCCGAGTATTTCAAGATCGTCGAGTTCAAGACCGGCATGCTGATGGCCTGCTCGACTCAGGTCGGAGCCATCATTGCCAAGGCCGAGCCGCCGATCGAGCAGGCCCTGGCCGATTACGGCATGCACCTCGGCATCGCCTTCCAATTGGCCGACGACGTCCTCGACTATGTCAGCGTCGAGTCTGAATTCGGCAAGGAGAAGGGCGTCGATTTGAAGGAAGGCAAGATCACCCTGCCCCTGCTCTACGCGCTGGAGCGCTGCTCGGCCGAAGAGCGTGAGATCATCCGCGACGCCACGATCAGCGCCCGCCGCGACATCTTCCTCAAGGTCTTGGAAATTTTGAAAAAGCACGGCGCCCTCGACTACGCCCTGAAGCTCGCCGGCGAGCGCAAGGAAGCCGCCAAGGCCAGCCTCAAGACCCTGCCCGAGAGCTCGGCCAAAAAAGCCCTGCTGCGCTTGGCCGATTACGTGATTGAACGGAAAAAGTAGCTCACCAGCCGCCCGAAGCTCCGCCGCCGCCCGAGCTCCCCCCACCAAATGAGCCACCCCCGCCACCACCTCCACCGCCGGAGCTGCTCGAGCTCGACTTCACTTTTTTAGGAATGCTCTTAAATATCGTCTCGGCGTGAAGGCAAGCCCGGTACTTGCAGTTCTTGTCGATCCGCTTCTGGCCCTTGGCGCTATAGGTCGGTTGAAGGGTGGTGGCTTCCTTGGTCACCAAACTTCGATTTTGGCAGGCCGGGCAAACCGAGGCATAAGGCAGCTCGACGTTGAAGCGCTCGTCGAAGGAACAGCCTGGGCAGTGCCAAAATTCATAATCCATTCCCTCGGCGATTTCTTCGTCGATCTCATTGTCTTTCAAAAAGCGGTCGTCGGCTTTCTCCTCGACCAGCTGCATGGGTTGGCGGCATTGGGCGCAAACCCGGCGATAGCCTTCAACGCGCGGCTGGTAGAATTGCCGCCAAAGCACCCAAAGGCCGACGCTCAAGGCGCAGCCGACGATCGCGCTCAAGATGGGCAGGCCGGCGCCGACGAAAAAAGCGCCGATGAAAATCGAAAAGAAAGCCACCGAGATCAGCTTGGCCGGGTATCCGGTATCATCGCGACCCAAGGCCAAGCGGCGGCCGGCCAGCGAGGGCGAACGGTGGAGTCGAAGCGTCCGCCAGCCGACGAAAACCAAGGTGAAGGCGAAGAGCGCGGCGCCGTTGGCGAAGCGCCACCACTCGGGGCCGTGATGAACCTTATCGATCACTGTTGATAGGATTCCCAGGGGCTGGCTTTTGTCAGCCGGGGCTTGGTTTTCGAAATTTTCGATGGGATTTAAGGCGACGGTCTGGCTCTCGGCGACCTTTTGGGCCAGGGCCCAGCCCAAATCGTAGAGACCGCCGCCGAATTGACCGGCTTTGAAACGGGGCACCGCCAGCTGATCCATCAGCCGCTTGCAGAGCGCATCGGGCAGCACGCCTTCCAAGCCGTAGCCGACTTCGACTCGGAAGCGTCGGTCCTCGTGGGCGACTAAAATCAAAATCCCGTTGTCCCTGTCCTTCTTGCCGATGCTGTAGCGCTTGAAGAGTAGGTTGGCGAATTCCTCGACGCTCTGGCCGCCGAGATTGTCGATGCTGACGAAGGCCAGCTCGGCGCCGGTCTTGGCCTCGAGCTCCACCGCCAGGGCGTCGAGCCGGGCGCTTTCGGCGGAACCGAGCAGGCCGGCCGAGTCCTGGACATAGCTCCCCCGCTCAACCCGCGGGTTAGGGACGTCCTTCACTTCCATCGCGTATCCGGCTGAAACCCCGAAGATCAGCCCCAGAACCATGAAAAGCCGGCGCATGGCGGCCACGCTAGCCAAAGCCGGAGAGTCCGGCAAGTACCGAGGTCATCAAAGCCACCCAATAAGGCTTTACTCGCCGGACCGGCCTAAGTTAATCCCGGCCCATGGGATTCAATTGCGGCATCGTCGGCCTGCCCAACGTCGGCAAATCCACCATCTTCAACGCCCTGACCCACGCCGGGGCCCAGGCCGCCAACTATCCTTTCTGCACCATCGATCCCAACGTCGGCGTCGTCCCGCTACCCGACGAGCGCTTGCAACGAATCTCCCAATACATTCCGCCTCAAAAGCTGATCCCGACCTCGGTCGAGTTTGTCGACATCGCCGGCCTGGTCAAGGGCGCGTCCAAGGGCGAGGGCCTGGGCAATCAGTTCCTCGGCAACATCAAGAACACCGACGCCATCGCTCACATCGTCCGCTGCTTCCAAGACAATGACGTGGTTCACGTCGAAGGCAACGTCGACCCGCTCCGCGACATCGAGGTCATCGACACCGAGCTGATGCTGGCCGACCTGGCCGGCGTCGAGAAGCGCCAGGAGCGCACCGCCAAGAACGCCAAGTCCGGTAACAAGGAAGCCCTGGCCGAATTGGAAGTGATTCAAAAAGTTCGCAAGGGATTGGAAGACGGGATCCCAGCCCGGCGACTGGGCTTGAGCCCCGAGGAAAAATTGGCGATCCGCGAGCTTTTCCTCCTGACCTTGAAGCCGGTGATGTACGTCGCCAACGTCAACGAATCCGAAGCCGCCCAGCCTGGCGAGTTGGCCCAGCGGGTGATGGCCTATGCCGAAAAGGAGGGTTCACCCTGCGTCGTTCTTTCCGGCGCCATCGAATCGGAGATCTCCAATCTACCCGAGGCCGAGCAGAAAGCTTTCTTGGAAGATTTGGGCTTGAAGGAATCGGGCTTGGACCGAATGGCCCGGGCCGGCTATCAATTGCTCAATCTCTCGACCTATTTCACCGCCGGCGAAAAAGAAGTCCGGGCCTGGACCATTCCAACCCATGCCAAGGCGCCCCAAGCCGCCGGCGTCATCCACACCGATTTCGAAAAAGGCTTCATCAAGGCCGAGGTTTACCACTTCGACGATTTGATGCGGCTGAAATCGGAGCAAGCGGTGAAGGAAGCCGGCCTGCTCCGCATCGAAGGCAAGGATTACGTCGTCAAGGACGGCGACATCATGCACTTCCGATTCAACGTCTGAGGCTCCCATGAGCTCCAAAATTCAGGTCTACAACAATTCATTAAGCTTTTTACCGAAGCACCGATCAAAAAAGTCACCGGCATGTCCCTTGCCTATGACGAAAAAGGGCAAGCGATCTTCACCATGCCGCGCAATCCCGATTTCGACCACGCCCTTGGAGATACCCATGGCGGACTCCTTTGCACGCTTTTGGACAATGCCGGTTGGTTTACGGTGGCGGCCCACTACGAAAAATGGGTCGTGACCAGCGATCTCAACATCCGACTTCTGGAAGCGGCTCAGCAAAACGACATGATCGCCAAGGGCCACCTCGTCCGAACCGGCAAAAGCCTGGCGGTGGCCGAGATGGAAGTCCGTTCTCAAAATAGCCGCTTGATCGCGATTGGCTCAGGTAGTTTTATGGTGACCTCGACATCGATCGGTCTCTAAGCCAAATCGAAAAGCAGCACCTCGGAGGGACTGTGGGCCACCAGGCAGATGTCGGCTTCATCGCTGATCGCGGCGCCGTCGCCGGCCTTCAAGACTTCGCCGCTCATATCCAGCTCGCCCTTGGTGACCTGCAGCCATAAATGGCGGCCCGGATTGTGCTGAAAGAAGACCTCGTGCCCGCTCGCGATCTCGGCCAGGAAGACCTTGACGTCCTGGTGCAGAGTCACCGAGCCGTCGGCGCCGTTGGCCGAGGCGATGAGCCGCCAGGGACTGTCGGCCTTGGGCGGCGGCACCGGTTTCTGCTCGTAGCTCGGTTGGATTCCCTTTTCCCGCGGCAGGATCCAAATCTGCATCAAGTGAACCGGCTCCTGGTCGGAGGCATTGAACTCGCTGTGAGTCACGCCGCTGCCGGCGCTCATCCGTTGGACCTCGCCGGGCTTGATCGTCGAACCGTTGCCCATGCTGTCCTTGTGTTGGAGAGCTCCTTCCAGGACATAGGTAAGGATCTCCATGTCGCTGTGAGGGTGAGTGCCGAAGCCCTTGCCGGGTTGGACCCAATCCTCGTTGATCACCCGCAAGTCGCGGAAGCCCATGAAATGCGGGTCGTGATAATCCCCGAAAGAGAAGGTGTGATAGGTTTGAAGCCAGCCATGGTCGAAATGGCCTCGATCTTGGGAGCGCCGGACGCTGAGCATGACAAACCTCCTTTATGGCCGTCGTTTGGCCATTTGACGCCTTTTTATCTTAACTCAAGCGGGGGGCGGCGCGCGACAAGAACCGCGTGGCGGGTATCGGGCCTTTGGCACCAGTCGGTGGGGAAGAGCGGCGGCTCGGTGGCGGAAGCCGCCTGACGATAATAAAGCGGCTCGAAGACCAAACCATGCAGCTCTTCGAAGTGGCGGAGGATCTCGAAGGGCGTGCGGGGATTGTAAGCTTGGATCAAGAGAGTTTGGGCCCTCGCCCCCGGCCGCAAGAGGTCGAAGGCACCGGGCAGCGAAACCTGGTGGCCGGCGAAGAACAGAAAAGGCGAGCCATTGAGGAAAAGTGTGTCGAACTCGGCCCGGTGAAGCTCGGCCGAATCGACGCCGGAGGGATAACTTGCGTTCAGCTCCAGGCCGAGGGCCCGGCCGCCGAGGCGCTCCACCGTTTGCAGGGTTTCAAGCCGTCCGCCGTAACCGACTTCCAAAAATCGTCCGTCCTTTCGGACCAAGCGGTGGAGGATCGCCTCCATGTTCGGCTCGATGCCAAGCTGATCGATCGGCGCGATCGCGTTGCCGGCCTCAATCTCCGAGAGGGTCGGAATTCGGAAGCCCAGGCGCCGCTCCGACCATTCGGAAAAGGCCTGGTCGGCGGCGGCCCGGTGGCGCTCGCCCAGCTCCGGTGGAAGCAAGGTGGAGCGAGGTCGGGCCACGAGGCGATTGCCCCCGGGACCGCCCTGGTTCCGAGTGTAGCTTTCCTGGATGAGGCCGTGCTCCAAGATCCGGTGAATCTCCGACCCAACGTTCGGCACTTCCAGGGTCGCGGCCTCGACATAGGCTTGGGTCGCCAGCCAATCGAGGAAGATCGTCGCGAGGAGCGGACTGTGAACCGGAAAATTATCCAAGATCCAACGCCGGCCTTGAAACTGGATTCGGCTGCGAATCTCGGCTTGGCCGTCCGTAATCCGCAAGAGACGGCCGTTCTCGGTGCTCCGAGTTTCCAAAAAGAC
>JBIOXX010000070.1:0-2860 GCA_044869875.1 bacterium
GCACGCTGCCGCCGAAGCTCTCGATAAGGTGGCCCCAGGGTGGAGCCAAGAGCTTCAAAAGGAATTTTCCCTCCTTCAAAAAATTATCCACGAAGAACTCTCTGTTAAGCTCAAGGAGGTGGATCAAACCCAAAAGGTCCACATCGAAAAACTTCTCGCTTCCTTGCCAAGGTGGGCGTTCCAGGATTCCACCCGCCAAACCATCCGCAACCTCCTCCAGGATCCCGAGGTCCACGACGCCGTTCAAATCCACCGACGCCTGGCCCAGGATCGGCGATTCGGCTTCCCGGTCTGGATGGGATATTTTTTAAAAGAGGCTCCTCAAGAGGAGTTGGAAAATTTCTTGGACAACCTGCCGGAGGATTGGAAGCCCTGGCCCGAAGAATGGATCTCTCACCTTGGCTTGAGTCAGGGCCTACCGTATTTGCTTCGCTCCTCGCGGATCATGGATCTCGAACACAGCAGCCGACGGAGCGCCGCGATCAAGGCCCTGGGAGACTTGGGAGTCCTTAACCCGGAGGTCGAGGCCGCCATCGAGGGGTATCTCAGGCGCCCGGTCCCAAAAAAATTCGCGAATTTGATTCAATCCTCCACCGATGACCAACGCTTGGCCCTGCAAGCCGCCGTTCGCTTGAGACTTCAATCGTCCTCAATTCAGGCTGCGATCGAGGGGCTGTTCACGGCGCCCAATTCCATCCTCCGTCAGGAGGCCGCGGAAGCCTACGCCGCGCTTCAATTTTCGGTATCCCCCCAACTCCTTCAAACCCTCGGCAAGCTCGCTTCTTGGCGAGGAGGAGTTTTGCAGGAGAGGATCGACGCGGTTAAGGCATTGGGGAAATTAAAGGCACCCGAAGCTTCGCCGATATTGCTCCAGGTCATGAAAGATACCGAGGAGTTGGTGTCCATCGCCGCCGCGGAAGCGCTCGGTGGAATGGGGCAATCCATCGAGATCGCTCGCCACCATCTCCGGTTGCGTTTGGGCAGCGAATCCCTCGAGTGTCGGATCGCCGCCGCTCAAGCTCTGATTCGACTCAGATGGGAGGACGAGGATTTAGAAAGGGCTTTGTTAGCGATTGCCAAGAAGCGCTCCCAAAAATTCACCCAAGAACGATTGGCGGCGATTCCTCTCCTGGGAGCTTTGCAAAACCCGAGTCCTCGAGTGCGGGAGGCTTTGCTCGATGTATTCCAAAAAGATCCTGACCTAAAGATGCGCTTGGCTGCCGCCCGTGCCCTAAGCCGTGGCTCCGAACCGGTTCCCGCTATGGAAGAGTTCCTCGAATCGGTCATCCAGGATGCGGACCCCGACGAGCGTTTCGAAGCCTGGAACATCCTCATCTCCCTAGCTTGGGATCATCCCAAAATCGAGGAGCTCTTGCTGAAGTCCAGGCAGGGCTTTGTTTGGGACCGGGCCCGAGCTGCGCGAGGCTTGGCGAAACGCGGTATCCGCAGCGAGGCGGCGAAGCAAGTCCTCTTGGCAGAGCTCAAGGACGAAGGGGGGGGCATCGCCTTCCCGGCCTTGGAGGCTTTAGATCAACTTTTCCCGGGCTGGGACCGGGAATTGAAGGGCGAGGTGAATTGGGTCCGCAAGGTGATTCCGGAGGAGCTTGCCCGTAAGCAAAGCGAGACGGCCGAAGGGCTGGGGCGGGGATTAGCCAAGATCGAGCGAGGCCTTCCGCGCTGGGCGGGTCCGGATGGCCCGTCCTCTTTGGCGACTTTCGTTCCCGATGCGGAGCGGCTCTTCTTGGCCGGTTCGACCACCGAAGCTCTGCAAGGCCTGATCGGCGGAATTATGGCCAAGCTTCCGGTCTATTTGACCGGCGAGACCGGCACCGGGAAGAATGCGATGCTGCGCCACCTGGCCCACTTGACCGGCACGCCGCTTTTGCGGATCAACTTCAACCGCGAGACCGATGCCTCCCAGCTCTTTGGACATTTCGAGGTCGAGCGCGATGCCCAAGGCCAGCGCCGAGTCGTCGTCCGCGACGGCAAGATGATCCAAGCGATGAAGCAGGGGGCTTGGATGCTCTGGGACGAGGCCAATTTGGCTTCAGAGTCCTTCCTCGTCGCTCAGAACGACCTGATCCAACAGCTCAAGTCCGGGAAGGTGACGGTTCGCCAGGGCGGGAAGCTAGTCACCACCGAGGTCCATCCGCATTTCCGCTTGTTCGCCACCGGCAATCCCGAAGGCTACGCCGGCCGCAAGGCCACCGAGCGGAGCTTCGGCAATCGTTGGCTGAAGCTCTTCGTGAAGCCGATGTCGGTCGAGGAGCAGCAGGCCTTCCTAGCGACGGAGTATAAAAACTTAAGTCCGGAGAATGCGGAGCGGATCCCCTCAGTCTTGCACGCCTTAAAGATCGTCTTGGGCCCGGAGAAGGTGACGATCCGGACCTTGAAGCGGGTGGTGGCCCGGATTGAAGAGCTGGAGCCGGCGGGAATGCAGGCTTATATTACCGCGATCGAGGCCGAGGTGTTGGATGGGCTTAATTCCGAAGAATATGATCGGGCCGTCCAGGCACTGGCACTGGCTCTGCCGTCGCGAGAGGGCTTGGTATCGGATTATTTGAATCGATCCATCAAGACCGAGGCTTTTATCGCGGAGGTCGAGAAATATCGCCAATCCTTGCGGGCCGAACCTCTTCCCCACAGCGCCCACTGGGAAGATCTTGTCCCGGTCCCGACCACGGTGAAATACGCCCAAAAGGTCCTCGACTCCTTCAAGCGCGGCGATCAAGTGTTGATCGAGGGCCCGCCGGCCTTATCCAAATCGGCCATTCCGAAGTGGTTGGGGAAGCTTTTGAAGCAAGCGGTGATCGAGGTGACCGGCTCGCCGGATCACAGCGCCTCGGAGATGATCGGGATG
>JBIOXX010000071.1:0-7749 GCA_044869875.1 bacterium
CCGGATTTCCTCTCGAGTCGGCTAAGGCGCGCAAGCCTTCGAGGGCCAGCATCGGGCGGCCACCCGAGCTTCGGACCAGTTTGGTCAAAGTTTCCGCGGGCCACTCGCGACCGAGGCTTGCCTCCCGCAGCAAGTGCCGCGTCGCCGTCTCTGGCAAGTCGCCCAATGCCAATTGGAGAATGGGAACTCTTTCGGATTGGCTCCAGGTGAGGAGCTCAGCCTCGGGTAGCAGCTCGTCATTGAATTCGGCGAGGATCTTGAGATTGGGAAGCGAGGGAAGCAGCAAATTCCAAAATACCCGAAGCTGCAAGCGAAGCGCGGGAGACCAGCGATGAAGATCGCTGAAAGCGAGGATGGAAGAACCTTCACCCAAGCCGCGCCGACAGAGCTCGGCCGCGGCCGGCAGGTCGGTTGCGTCGGATTCGGCCCGGATCCCTAAATTTCGCAACAGACCGGCGCACCAAGCCTCACCTTCGAGCGGGCTTAGCTCCAAGAAGCGGTAGCCTCGGAACACCGCCTCCCAACGAAGCTCTTCTAAAAAACGGCTGCGGCCGGAGCCGGTGGGTCCGCTCAGCGTCCAGCAGCGGGGCGCCGTCCGGCCTTCGCGCAAGGCATTGCGGGCTCGCTGCAGCTCGGCGTCTCGGCCGATCAACGGTAATTTGGGAATTTCAAAGGCTTCGGGCTCGGTTTCGGCTCCGAGCACGTCGTCCCCGGCGTGGCGCCGCAAATATCGGCGCAGCATCAGCGCCGAAGCTGGGCGCTTGAGCGGCGAAAGCTCCAAAAGTCGTTGCACCAATTGCGAGAGGTATTCGGGGATTTCCGGAACGAGCTCCCGCAAGGCCGGGGGAGGGCGGACTTTCTCCAAGCCGACCGGGGTGAGGGGTTTGTCAAAGGGGAGCCGGCCCGAGATCAATTGGTACAAGGAAACGCCGAGCGCGAACAGGTCGCCGCTCGGCCCGAACTGATTTAAAAAAGCTTCGGGCGGCGTAAACGCGAGGGAGCCGATCCTAGCTTCGGATTCGCTTCGCATTTGCCTTTCCAGCGAGAGCCCGAAATCCACGATCTTGATTTGACCTTGCGAACTGCGCAGCAGATTCGCCGGCTTCAGGTCGCGATGCAGGATATTGCGGAAATGCAGGTATTGCAGCCCGACCGCTACCTGTTCGAGGATGTCGACATAGACCTCAGGAGGCATTCCGGCCGTCAAGCGGTCCAAAGGTTCGCCGTCGACCCAATCCATGCTGAAGCCACAGCTGTCTTCCGGCAAGTCGGCGAGAACCGCCGGGGAATCGGAAATTCGCTCCAGCTCTTTTCGATTTGGAAAGAAATCGTGAATCTTGACCAAGTTGGGATGGGAGAGCCGCGATAGGATTTTGGCTTCTTCCTCGAGCCGGCGGCGCAAGGTTGGACTAGCTTCCAGTTTGAGGAATTTGAGCGCTCGCGGGCCCTCCGAAGTTTCGGCGTAAAATACGCGCCCCCAGGCCCCCGCTCCCACCTCCCGGATTGAACGAAACCGCGGAGCGATCATGGGAGAAATTGTAATTTTTTCTTTTTGAAATTGTAAGCTTGATTTTCAATGCCGCCGCAGATCGTGACCTGAAGCTCGCAGGGTCATTGGCCCGAGCAGGGCCAGCAGTAATAGCAGCGACCAAGCCCAATGGCCGGGAATTCCATGATTCAAGGAGCAGCCGCCGCTGGGCGGAGAAGCGTCGACCGAAGGGCAAGCCACCGGCGCCGGAACGTCGCCGGACGCCGCAAACTTGATCTGCCCCGGCAAGCCGCCCTCGTCCTCCGAAGCTCCTTCGACCACGGTGAGCGGGCAAAGCGGCTCGGGGCTGGCGACGTAATGCGGGAAATTCCCGTCTTTTCCGCCTTGCTCGTGCCGATCCAAAGGTTGGTTCGATCCCAAATGGGCCAGGAACAATTCGTCGGCGGGAACTTCTTGCTCGTAATCCGGATAAGGCGAGCATTTGGAAGGGCCGGGCTCGTAGCTCGGATCGTTGAGCTCGACGACGTAGTCAAGGCAGCCGGCCGCGGGACAGGCATAGTAGCTCTCGCCCTGGACCTTCTGGGGGCAATTGGGTCCGGGGCAGCTTCCCAGCGGCGAAGGTCCGACGGCGTTGGGGATGTCCTGAGCGACGTAGAAGAAGAGCAGGCCCTTGGCTTCGTCATAAAAATATTTCGTCAGGTCGGGAGCTCCGTTGGTTTTCAAAAGATCGATGCTCGCGACCGAATCCAGCGTCGAAGTCGGATAGATGCAAGCCGGGCTGCCGGCCTGATCGACGCCTTGGGTGGAGGGTGCCGGACAAGATTGACCGGTTGGAATCGAAGTGACGCCGGTCGCCGGACATCCGTTGACCGGATCGCGGTTCGGCGGATTTTGGAAATCCAAAATGTGGCATTGCTGGCCTTGATAGCGGTTGATCAAGACGTTGAAGAATTGTTGCAAATCGGGATCGCTGGTGTTGGTGCCGTTGCCGCCCCAGGAGCGATGGCCGCGGCGGATCGTGAAATTGTTGGCCGGATGCGAGCCCGGAGCGTCGTTGTTGGTGTAGCAAATCCCGACTCGGACATAGAAAGGGTTGTCTTCGTTGATGCCGGGCTTGACCGCGTCGGTGAGGCCCACCGAAACCCGGGCCGGGATGCCGGCGTCGTTGGGGTTGCAAACCGGCTTGGTGCAAGTCGAAGCTTGGACCGTGTAACCGTAGCCGCTGGCCACTTTCGGCTCCCAAACACCGAGGCCGTTGCGGCTGGTCAGGTGCATTTCCGGATTTTCGCCGAATTCTTTTTGATCCTTTTGGAAGGTCATTAATTGTTTGGACGGATCGGTGGGGAGCGGCGTGGGAAACAGCGCTTGAAATTCCAGCGTGGCGTAATGCCCGGCCGAGATCAGCGAAGTCGGTCGGCCCTCGGCTTGGGTGTCTTGCTGGCCCTCGGCCAGGCACTCGTCGACCGAGTTGGAGGCGTGGTTGAATTCGAGGTTGTTGAGCGAAATGGCTTCGCCGCCTTCCACCGGATTTCCGGCGGCGTCGACGACGTGAAAGCCGGTGAGGGTGCCGTCGAGATCGACGATCGCGGTGTTGCGGTCGCCGTCTTGGAAATCGCCCAAGTTGACTTTCTCGGTGTAAATCTGGTGACGGAGGTCGACGTTCTCCCAGCTCAGCTCCCGGCTCTGAGTGTTGGTGGGATAACCGCTTTGGTTGTTTTGGAACCAACCCAGTGCGGCGTCGCCTTCGTAAATGCCGGGCGAATTGCCGTTCGGGAAATTGGTATAGGAATCGAGGAAGGTTTTGTCGGCCGCGGTGAGCCGGGGCGTGATGTCGACGTTGAAATGGACGAAGCGATCCCGGAAGATCAGGACCGGCCCGTCGTAAATCATATAGCCCGACAAATTGTAATAAGGCGAAGGGAAGCCTTTGGCGCTGTTGGGGGCGCTCATCGCCGGCTTGCTCGGCTCGACGCAGTCGTAGAGGTCGGGGGCGTTGGCCGGGCAGGGGCCCCAACGGTCGACGTTGTTTTGGCTGATGCCGATTATCACCGAATCCTCGAGCATGGCCCAAACGCCGGGCGCGTTGCCGTCGAGACCTCCGGAGCTGACCAAGGTCACGCTGTTGCGGTTGGTGGCGAAGCGGCCGTTCTTCAGCACGGTCCAGACTGGACGAAGCCAAACGCCGCGGTCGCGGTTGCGGGTCGAGGTCAGGCCGTCGAAGGTCGCGATGATGTTCTTCTTGGTCGGCGAGTTCGGATCTCTCGGAAAGAGCTGTTCGGAGAGAACGCCGAATTCGCGCTCGCCGTAGAGGCCGGAGTAGCAACCGTGAACCCGGTTATCTTTAAATAAGCCGACCGGCTCTTGGGATAGAGTAGCCAGCTCCGGCGGAATCCCGGCATCGGGGCGGTTTTGCGGCGGAACGTACCAATAGCCGCGCCCGACGTCTTGACAACCGCCGATCGAATTGCCGACCAGCTCGGTTCCGGGATGGATGATCCAGAAGCCGCTGGCCGGCTCGAAATAAACTTCGTCGGCCGTGCAATTGCCGGTGTGCTCCGGGGTGTTGGGGTTGAGCCCGATCACCAGGCCGCGATCGCTGGGCGTCGTGCAGGCCCCACGCACCGGATTGCTTTGATTGTCGGTGTTGAGGATGTTGAAGCCGTCGTAGCCGTTGAAGTCCGGGGAGCTCTTCTGGGCGAGATTGTCGCCGGCCCACCATAAATTCTTGATCTTCTCCTCGCGGGCTTGAGGAGTGGCGGCGGTGACGTCGAAACGGTGGCTCATCGCGCCCAGACCGAGATTGTGCAGGAAGCGCACGCCCTTTTCGTCACCGATCTCCTGGTAAAAGAGATGTCCGACCGCCCGGATACAGGAATTGTTTTCAATCGTGACGTTGCTGGTCGAGTGAACGGTGATGCACTTGTTATAGCTGTGATGGATGCTGTTGGCATTGAGCCGCGGCTTTTGGGCCGAAACGTCGCCGTTGATGTGGAAGTGGACCGGATAGCTCGCCAATTGGTCCTTGCCGAACTTTTCGATTTCCACGCCTTGGACCGCGACTTCTTTGTAGCCCTGGTGGAAATGGAGCTCGCCGCCCCAATGAAGGTTATTGGCGCCGGCCTCGATCCTCGCGGTCAGCTTGATATTGCGGCTGAGCAGGGCGACTTCGGCCCGCTCGTCGACGCCGTAATTGAAGCCCGAGCAATGGTTGAAGGTGTCGAGCGAAGGCTCGCCGGGATCGAAGCCGCCGAAGTGGTAATGCTTCAAAGCCTGTTCGAGCTCGACGACGCTGCCCTTGCCTTGGTCGCCGGGCTTCAAATCCGAAATTTTAACGATCTCGGTTTCGACCGAGCTGAAACCGGTGGTGGCGACCGCAATCCAATCGCCGATTCGCCAGGCCCCCGGACCCTGGGTGACGTCCTGATCGAGAAATAAAGTGCGGCTGCCACCCTTTTGCACCGGTGCCAGGGCGCCGCTGTCGGGGCCGTATTTGTCCTCGGGGCCGGCCGGTTGGCTTAAGTGGGTCCAGCTGATGCCGACCTGGGTGACGGGGTGGATGTCGGAGGCAGGCACGCCCTTCACGCCGAAAAGGCGGAAGGTTCCGCCTTCCTCGACTTCGATGCCTTTATTGAAGCCATCGCATTTGCCGGGCGAGGGGCAGGGCCGTTGGCCGAGAAAAGTCAGCACCACTTGATTGTTGGGGTTGGCCAAACCGATCGGGCAATCCTGGGTTCCGGCCTGAAAGAGCCCGGCGACCGAAAGGACCTCGAGCTCGAGGTTTCGATTTTCGTCGGCAATATAGGCCTCGCCGCCGATCTCGACCGTGATTTTTTTCAGGACCTGGCTGCCGGTAAAATCACGGTCGAAGACAACCTTGGTGCAGGCGGGCCCGGCCGATGGGCCGATGACGAGGTTGCCCGAGGCATCGACGCACTTGGAGGCCGGCTTGAGATCGGTCGGAATTTGGCAAGCATTTTGCGCGCTAACTTGTCCCGAAACTAAGGTGGCGCTCAAGGCAAACAGTCCGAGGTGGAGTAATTTCATTTGGCGTCCCTTGCTGGAGTGGCGGGTATTGTCGCTAAAACGAAGGGAAAACTCAAAACCTAAAACCGACCCCCGCTAAAATTCAAATTAGGACTTCGAGCTAGCGCTTTTTTTTTAACGGGCAGTACCATTCCACCACTCAGGGGTAATTTACAAATCTATTAATAAAATTGATCAAAGCGAATCCTTTGTGAGGGGTTTTAATAGGGTCGCAAGAGGAGGTGCTTGTGGGATCAAAATCAAACCAATTGATGGCGGGTTTCTCCGCCTTGTTGATGGTGTTGGGCGTGGCAACGTCCCATGCCGGCATGGAGAAAGGGTGGATCCATGTCTACGATTCGGCCCAGCTTCAGGCGGCGATGCAGCCGGCGAACGCAGGCCGGAATGTCTTAGTTCACGAAGGCGAGTACACCGTGAGCCAGACGCTCGTTGTTCCTGAAGGCGCGACCGTCCGAGGCGCCGGCAGAATGCTTTATGACCAAGACGGGTACCCCGACGGTTTTGCGGCGGATTCCGGAACCAGGCTGAAAGCGTCCATGGATTTGGTGGGCGACGTCGTCATGCTCGGCAACGGTTCGAGAATCGAAAACATCCTGATTCGCGACATCAGTTGGGCGGGGCCAATCAATGGCGTTCAGCAAGGCGATTGCACCGTCGCCGAGTTATCCTGCCAAGGCGCTCCGGAACGGAAGCGCTGTTGCACCGTCAATCGAGGTAACCTCGTATTGATCGGGGCGCGAGCCCAAAATGATGTTGTTTCCGCCACCATTAACGAATGCGAGTTTGTTACCCCGAATTTTTCGGGAATCGCCCCGAGCGGGCCGACTGGACGATCGGTTGCGGTGCTCAATCGAAATGTGAACCTGCAGCAAGCCCCGGACCCCTTCACCGATTCCGACGTGTCCGCAGTCGTCACGAATTCGATCATGCGAGCGCAGCGTCTCGGGTCGGCTGTTTTTGCGGTTAACTTCGCGGCACGTTCGCAAATCGATCTTCTGCTATTTCGGAACAAGTTTCATGGCGGACTAGATTCGAACGGCGGCGTCAGCCGTCCCGATCTCGTCACCGACTCCTCGACCTCGATCGTTTCGATCGGCAACCTGTATAGTTCGGGCGTTGCCGGGGCCGGCGTCGGTTGGCAGATTACCGGTGGGTCGGGAGCGCCCATCGTATTTCCGGTTCCAGCGGTAACAACGGAACGCAATCGGTTGGATATCATTTCGCTTCGCGATCGAATCGAAGGCTGGAGCGAAGGCGTCGCCGCGACCGGTGGTGCGCGGTATTTCCCCGAGACCAGTGGTGTGGGTTCCACTTCCAACAATCAACTTACGATCCAGCTTTACGGCACGGAGTTCGAGGACAATAGTAGCTCCGATTTAACTCTGATCGCGGCCCGATCCAGCGCCGACTATCCAACGGGAAATTTCAATACCTTGGGACTTTTGAGCTTAAACGCCCACGGCGACGACAATCCTGGTAACTTCTATTCGGATGGCGCGTTCTTTAATCCGGTGGGTTATAACGAGCTATCGCCGCAAAATCGCGGCGAAGGCAATGAGCTTGCGATTCTCGGGAGCCTCAAGACCTTCCTGCGAACCAATGATGGCTTTGATGACTCCGCGCCGCCGAGCGAATTTTTTACAAAGGGCAAATAGATCAACGATGCGGGCTGAGAATCAATTTCCGCGGCAATTATGAAGGGGTACGGTCAGTTCCTGCCCCTGGAAGCTAGCCTGAACCACCCGGCACGCGCCGGTTTCGTCCTTATTGAAGGTAACCGAGCCGCTTCCCTGCGTCTCGCCGGTGACGTCGTCGGTGACCGTAAAGGCGACCGTGCCCCGAACGGGATAGCAGCGGCACTCATTATAATCCCACTCAACCTCTTGATACTCGGTGTCCACGGTGAAATGGCGGAGATTGTGAACCACTCGCACTACTCCGGAATGAATCGTCTTATTGGGACGATTTTGGCCGGGCACTTTAGTCAAATCGACCCGCAGTGGCGTGGGAGTGAGCAAGGTGTGGTCATAGAGCGTGCTGCCATTCGGCCGGAAAAAAATCCGGCGCGCCGCAGCCAAATTCATTTCTTCCGTCACAGTCCCCTCCCCGGGGGCCGGGGAAACAAAGTCGAGGTAGTCGAGAGTGCCGCATTGGGTGATTTCCAAACGCGATCCATCGTCAAAGTCATAAACCACCGGCGTTTGGGGTTGGGAGCA
>JBIOXX010000072.1:0-3188 GCA_044869875.1 bacterium
AAATTGAGTTTTTAAGGGAATGTCATCCTGAGCGAAGCGAATACCCAAACGACGGGCACAAGGGATCTGCGACTGCCTTGGGTGGTATGAGATCCTTCGGCCCCCTTGTGCCCGGCTGAGGGTATTCGGGTCCTCAGGATGACACGCTCGCTAAATACCCGCCCAGCGCCGCCAAGAAATCGTTGTTCTCCTCAGGGCGCCCCACCGAGACCCGCAGGCAATTCTTCAAGCTGCTGCCGTGGCTCGAGACATCGCGAACCAGGATCCCGGCCTTGAGCAGGTGGGCGAAACAAGCCTTAGCGCTCTTCACCCGAAACAAAATGAAGTTGGCGGCGGTGTCGAAGACTTGGATCTTGGGCAAAGCCCGCATCGCTTTCAGCATCCGCTCGCGCTCGGCCAGGACCTGGGCCACCGCCCGGTCGAAATGAGCGGCGTGATCGAGGACGAAGTGGGCGGTCGTCTCGCTGAGAGCCGAGAGACAGTAGGGCATCAAAATCTTCGAGACGTTCTCGGCCACCTTTTCGGCCGCCGCCATATACCCGATGCGCACTCCACCTAATCCAAAGCCCTTGCTGAAAGTTCGCAAAATAACCAGGTTGGGATTTTTCTTCAGGGCCGGCAGCAGAGTGACCTGGGAAAATTGGAAATAGGCCTCGTCGACGACGACCAAGCAGGACGCGCGCTTGACCACTTCCAAGATCGCCTCGGCCGGAAACAAGGTTCCGGTGGGCGCATTGGGATTGGCCAGAAAGACCAAGTTCGGCCGGCGCTGCCGAATGGCGCTCAATATTTTTTCGAGCGGAAAGGCGAAGTCGGGCTCGGGCAAGGCGACCTTGACCACCTTGTTTCCGAAGAGCTTGGCTTCGATCTCGTAGACGCTGAAGGTGGGATCGAGGATCAGAACCTTGCCTTTCAAGGCGGTGGCCAGGATCAGAGCTTGAATCAGAACATTGCTGCCGTTGGAAAGCTCGATTTGACCGGGTTTCAATCCCAGGGTCTCGGCCAAGCGGCGCTTCAGGGCCATCGGCTGAGGCAAGGGATAGCGCTGGAAGGGCAGCTCGCGAAGCCTGGCAAAGAGCTCGTCCTTGAGGGGAACCGGCAGGTCCCAGGGGAGCTCGTTTTGGTTGAGCTTGATGGCCTCGGGATAGGAATCCAGGTGGTAAGCCGCCTCTCGAATCACTTCGGGGCGGAAATAGCGGGGGCGGAATCCGGCCATATTCCTTTGTTAGGCCGGGGCCGGAGGCGATTCAAGTAAAAATTATCAAGGATTTCGATGGTTTCTAGCCGTCCTGGGAAGCCAGACGCCTTCCTGGGGTCGAAGACCGGGAAAGCCTTGTGTGCCAGTAAGAGAAAATTCATAATCAATGATGCAACTTTAGCTCAATTCCCGAACGATAACCCCTTCGGATGGCATGGGGCTGATCCACAGGAGGATTCTATCAATGTCTGACTTTTCTGGCGTTTCTTCGTCTGGAATTAAATCGCTTCAATATGCGCCCTCCGCTCCGGAAACCAAGGGCCTAGTCCAGCCCGGTGCCGGCACCACGACCCAGGATCCGGCTTTGGTCCAGTGGTTCGAGCAAGCCAACGCCTACTACAGCGCGGTCATGGCCGGCGATCCCGATACACCCAAGCCCAGCGAAATGGAGTGGAACGACTTCATGTCCCAGCTCCAGTGGGCCCAGACCACCCTCTACGGCGGTGGCGGCATGGGCATGGGCGGACCGCTCGGCCCGATGGCCGGCGGCTACGGCGCCCCCCAAGGCCCCCAAAGCAATCAATTCGGCGGCATGTCCGGCACCATGGACAACTGGGTCTATACCGAGGCCACCGCCAAGATCGGTTTCACCGGCAACGGCACCCATGACATCTGGAGCAATGACGTCACCATCGACGTGGCTCCGGTCTCGGGCCACGTCACGGTCGAACAGACCAACGACACCCGATCCACTCCGGCCGAATCGGTCGTGAAGATTACGGTCACCGATCCGGCCACCGGCACCGAGGCGGTTTATTTCGTCCATGACTTCGATCCGGCCAAAGACACGATCAAGATCAATACGCCGGAAGAATCCCAGCTGACGAACAATGCCGCCTTTGCCGACGGAGTCATCGAATGGGGCGAATTCAAAGCCGGCGGCGCTACCGATGCCAGCGCCAAGCCTGACGCCAGCATCGAGGGCGAGGAAATCAGCGAAAATAATTTCCGCTACGAGCCGGAGTTCGCCGGCGAGACCGTCAACTTCTGGGCCAATCCCAACGAGCCCGGCGTCACTCAAACCAACACCATTTTCGCCGACGCCAATATCTCGGTGAAGCCCTCCGACGAAGTCAACGTGACCGGGCCTGACGCCAGCGGCGTCGTGACGGTGACCGTGACCCACAGCAAGGGCACCGACCAAGAAAGCACCGACGTCTACAACGTCCAGAAGGGTTACAACGTCAACATCAACCAGAAGATCGAGTACATCAGCGAAAACGGCACCGCGATCGGCGAGGACGGAATCGACGCCGATGCCTTGAAGGAACGGGTCACCATCAACGGTGCGACCGAGGACACTGCCACCGAGGGTGGCGTGGATGCCGACGCCATTGTCACTTCCATGATGGAAGGCTCCGACCGGACCGAAGGCCAACTGCTGAGCGCCTTGGATGCGGCCGGCTATAACTACGACAGCATCGAGGACTTGAAAGCGGCGATCACGGCCGAGGAATTCCCGCCCAAGCTCGAAGACCTTAACGCCGATGAGATGAAGAAGCTCTGGGAGTTTTTCAAGGTCCTCGACGGCGACCTCAAAGAATCCATCGACGAAATCTACGCCGTCGACGACGAGACCAAGCAGCAGAAGTCGATCAAGGACGCCAACGAGCGCTTCGTCGAATTACTCCAATCGATCTATCCCAACTCCATCGTGAGTGTCGAAACGCCCAGCAGCGCCTGGCAGGGAAGCTTCTCGATCAATGGCGAGGACTTCACTTGGGAGCAGACAACCGCTGACAACATGAACATGACGATGGACTAAAGGTCGAAGGGTCCCCATGAGCAATTTTTCCGGCATTTCATCGCAACCTAGCGTCAAGGGTTTGGGCTATGCGCCCGAGGCCCCAATCACCAAACGCACTGACGTCACCGGAGCCCCGGTCGGCGGCCAGCAAGATCCGGCCCTGGTTGCTTGGTTCGAGCAGGC
>JBIOXX010000073.1:0-3187 GCA_044869875.1 bacterium
CGCAGCGCCCGGGCGATGACCTTGGCGCCCCGGTCGTGGCCGTCGAGACCGGGTTTGCCAACGAGGATGCGGAGTTTTCTTTCGGAAGCCATTTTCCCCTCTCGGAAACTATTCGTTGCTGGCCCTACCTTAATTCTTCAATGCAAGTCAAACCCGCCGCTTAGGCCCGACCCAGGCCTCGATTTCCGGCATGTAATGGTCGGCGTCGCGGTAGACGACGATCGGCGCTTCGACTTTGAGCTCCCGGGTTTTGGAGCGGACCGCTTCGACCATCACCAAGGTTGCGGGCCGGTCGCGGTATGGATGGATGTAGGCCATCCGCCCCACTTTCAGCTTGCGCCGGCTCAGCTCCAAGATCAACTCCTCGAGCCGGATTGGAGGATACATCAGGCAGAAGCGGCCCCCCGGTTTCATCAAGTAGGCGCCGGCCTCGATCAAATCGGCCATCGCCCCTTCGATCTCGTGCTTGCAGATCGCCTTGGAGAGATCCGGCGGAACCTTGCCGCTTTCGGCCCGCCGATAAGGCGGGTTGCTCAGCACGGCGTGAAAGCTGTGGGGCTTGAGGATTTTTTTCACCCGCTTCCAATTTTCGGTGAAGACCTCGAGCTTGTCCTTCACTCCCAAGCTGGCGGCGTTTCGCAAGGCCAGCTTGGCCAGCGGCTCTTGAACTTCCACCGCCACCGCGTGGCGGACCCCGCGCTTGGTCAAGGCCCAAAGGGCCAAGACGCCGACGCCGGAACCCAAATCGCAGATCCGATCTTCGGGCCGAAGGTCGGCGAAGCGAGCCAGCAGCAGCGAATCGATGCCGTAGCGATAGCCTTTTTTGGGCTGGTCAAGGGGGATAAAATCGGTTTTATCTGACGGCACCATCCCTCCAGCCGATAGCAGAGGGAATGCCGGAAGGAAAGCCCATGCTCAGCGAAGAGGAGTTCGAGGCCGTGGTCGACGAGGCCTTGGAAGAATTGCCCCCCGATCTATCGGAGAAGATCCACAACCTCGACATCTTCGTCGAGGATTACCCCAGCCACGAGATCCAGGAAGAAATGGGCGTGAGCCGCCGCGGCCTGCTCGGCTTCTATACCGGGGTCCCCCAAAATCACCGCGGACCCTATTACGGCAACGTTCTGCCCGACCGCATCTACCTCTACAAAAAGAACCTCGAAGCCATCTGCCACAGCCGCGAGGAGCTGAAGGACCAGATCCGCCGAACCGTCCTCCACGAGATCGGGCATTATTTCGGCATCGACGACAAGCGGCTGCGAGAGCTGGGGTACTGAGTGGACTTGATCGTCGACATGTTCCGCCGCGGCAACAAGGCCGACATCATGTGGTTCCTCGGTGGGGCCTGGCTACTGGTTTTGTTTCTGGGATTGGTGATAACCAAAATTTGGAAGAAAATACGGCGCGGAAAACGCCTGTCATCCTGAGCGCCAGCGAAGGACCTCCTACCCACCAAGGTAGTCCTAGATCCTTCGCTGGCGCTCAGGATGACAGTGCTGCTTAAGAAAAATCGTAAAGCACCAACCCAGTCAGCGGCTTGGGATAGAAGAAGGTCGACTTCTGCGGCATCTTCTCGCCGATGTCGATGGCGGCCTCGATCTGCTTGAGCTTGGTGGCGTTCATCAGGAAGCCGAAGGTCTTCTTCTGCTCGCTCAAGGCGATCGCTTCCTTGCCATCCTTGACGTAGTGAATGTTGCCGTATTCCCTTTGAGCGCCCTTGGTCACGCCGAGGAGTTCGCCCATCACCAAGTCGTGGAGGATGGTGACGTCGAGATCGCGGATGGCGAAGTGGAGGTGGTTGAGCGACTCGCTCTTCAGGAGCTTCTCGGCATCGAAGGTCAGCACGTCGATCTTGCCGTCGTGAACCCAGCCTAGGGCGTGCTCGCGCTCGCCCTCGTCTTCCAAATAAGCGATGGCCGCCTCGGCCTCGGCGACGCCGAAAGTCTTGACCTTGGCGTATTCCGAAACCAATTTCAAAAACAGCGCCGGATCGACGTCGGGACGTTCCTCCAGCACCCGGTGGGTCGGCAAGACCACCAAGCCCGGATCTTCCAGGGCGCAGAAATACATCATCACGTAATTGAAGGGCTCGTCGCCGCGGTAGGCGGCGCCCAGCTTGGCCTTCTGTTCCTCGGCGAAGGCCAGGGCCGTCTCGTAGCGGTGATGGCCGTCGGCGATCATCAGCGGCCGGTCATGGACCGAGCCCAAAAGCTTGGCGATGGCCGCCGCGTCGTCGACTTTCCACAGCCGGTGCTCGTCGCCCTTGTCGTCGCGAATCTGAATGTCGGGGGTGCCCCGGCTCAAGGTCTCGAGCTGGGCTCCGACTTCCTGCTTGGGATCGGGGAAGAGCGAGAAGATCGGCGAGAAGCTGGCATTGGTCGCCTGCATCAACTTGAGCCGATCGGCTTTGGGACCGGGGAAGGTCTGCTCGTGGGGCTTCACGCCGCCTTCGGCGAAGCTCTCGACCCGGCGCCGAGCGATGAAGCCCTTGCGGGTGGGGCGCCTTCCGTCGGGCAAAGCATAGGTTTGGAAGTAAAGGTAGATCGAAGGTTTGGAATCGACCTGGAGAATGCCTTTCTGCTTCCAAGTCGCGAAGGCGTGCTGGGCCACGGCATAGCGGCTTAAGTCCGATTCTTCCTTGGCCAGGTCGATCCGCACCACGTTGAAGGGCGAGCGGGCGTAGAGCTTGTCTTGCAGCGCCGGATCGATGACGTCGTAGGGCGGCGCCATCACCGCGTCGAGGTCGCCGACTTTCTCGGGGTTGAATCTCAGTCCTGGAAACGCTTCAATCTTGGTCATATACCTTCCGTAGCTCGGCGAAGGCGATCTCGCCTTCGCGGATTAATTTCAAGTCTTCCTTTTCGGCCTTCACCACCGTCGAGCCCTTCGAAGGCTTCAGCTCGCCGCCGTTCAGCCAAGCTAGGCTCGATCCATCGCCGAAATACTTCTTCAGTTCGGCCGGCCCCGCGGCCCCCGGCTTCCCGCTTAGGTTGGCGCTGGTCGTCGTGATCGGGGCGCCGAATTCTTGGACCAAGCGCTGGGCCAGCGGATGGGAGCTCCAGCGAATTCCGACATAGCCCCCTTCCGAGAGGAGCTTCGGCGAAAGGCCGGCTCGGGCCGGCAAAACCATAGTCAGCGGGCCCGGCAAAAAACTACTTATAATTTTCAATGACTTACTACTCAATTC
>JBIOXX010000074.1:0-2604 GCA_044869875.1 bacterium
AGGCCTTGTCCCGGGGCGTCTCCAACGTGGCCAGCTGGTTCGGCGGCGGCGACATCGAAGACATTCGGGAGGCCAACCGCTGGATCGACTCGGCGCTGGACCGCCTTGCCAAGGTAGCGACTCCGGAAGAGCTGAAGACCGAGCTGAGCGGGATCTATCGCGAGATCAAGAAGGGCGGGAAAATTTTCGCCGCAATGGAAGCGGCGGAGATGGAGGGGATCGAGCAGCTCGTCGGCCTGCTCCAGACCGTCGCCGAGATCGCCGCGATCACCTTGGTGACCGAGGGCATGGGCACGGTCGGGGCGGTGGCCAACGCGGCCCGCGCCGGGGGGGCGCTGCAAGGCGCTGTCGAGACCGGAGTCGCCGCCCGGCGCTTGGCCCAAGGCGCCCAGGCCGCCTCTTGGGTCACCAAGGCCGAGTACGGGATGAAGATGGGGATGACGATCTCGGCGACCGAAAACGCGGTGGCCGTCGTCAGCGGCGAGGTTCGCGAGCGTCCCGAGACTCTGCTGGCCTGGGGCAAGGACAGCCTGGCCACCGGCGCGGCGATGAGTCTGTTCGGACCCCTGTCGATGGGTGAAGGGTCGGCCCACGTCTCGCGCAACCTCGGCAAAGATCTGTTGCGGCGCTACGTCGGCCAAGGGGCGAAGGGCCTGGGCCATTTCGCCAAGGACACGGCGGCGGAAACCGGAGAGGAGTTGCTCGACGCCCACTTGCGCCAAGGCCTCGACGGTCGGCAGCGGGCGCTCGGCATCGACCAAATTCGCGAGATCACCTTGGTCTGCGGTTTCGGCGGCGCCCAGATGGGAGCGCTGGGCCATGGCTTTCGGAGATTTCAGCAAAGGACGGAGTCGTCGGTGGAGACGCTCCAATCGAGCCGTTCGGCAGCATCGACCGCGGCGACATCGTTCCGGGGAAATATTTTCTTGAACCCGATGTGGATGTTCTTGGGCGCCGGCGGGCCGGGCGGCGGGAATCCCGGCCCCGGAAAAAAATCCGGCAGCCACCCCCAGCGCCTCGCGGTTCTTCATACTAAATTGGAAAAAACTTATGCCGAGGCCGGCCAGACCTTGACGCTCCGCGATCTCTTGCTGGCCGGCGAGGTCACGACCGAAATGAGCCTTAAGCTCAAATCCCTGTCGATGGAGGAGAGTTTACGGATCGTCTATGCCGATCGATTTGCCAAAGACGAAGAAACGGGGGCCATTAAAAAAGTCATCCGCGAAAGCTTGGAGGTGGAAAGGCCGAAGGATGAAACCACCGAAGCTTTGCGAAGGCAGGTGCGGGAGATTTTGGACAAGGAAAGCACCGCCTCCCTGCGCGAAGTCTATGAGGAGTTGGCTGAGGGCAAAGGAATGGCCCCGGACGTCTATTTGGGGAGCGTGCTCCGGGGAATACGCTCTCAAGCGGACTTTGAGGAGATCTTGGAGCAGCTTGACGTTTCGAAATGGGCGCAATCGAAATGGTCTCTCATGTCAAAGGAGAAATTTATTGAAAAATACCAACTGACGATGGGGGCCGAGATTCTCATAAAATCACTCCTCAATGAGGTCAAAGTGACGGGGATGAGGGTGAACGAAGCGGCATTGGCGTTAGGAAACTTGGGAATAAAAAGTCCTGAAATCGAGCAGGCCCTAATCCGAGGAGTTGAAGAAACGTCAAACAGCGAACGTGTCTATGATGCTTGGATGAAAAGAGGCATTGCCTGCGCTCGTGCCTTGGGGAAGCTAGGATTGCGAAGCGAAGCCGCAGAGAAGGCTCTTTTGGAACAGTTAACGCACCCCCATGTGGGTGAGGATTTTGCGAAAGCATTTTTAAAATTAGACATTGGAAGTGAGAGAGCGAAACGGACGCTTTTGGAGCAGTTGAACAATGAGGGTTTACACATAGGGATAAGAATAACAGTCGCCGAGGCGCTGAAAAACCTAGGGGTTCGGGACGAGATAACTGAGCGGAAATTATTTTTCCGGCTAACGCACCGGCACCGGAAAGCGCGCTTTGCCGCGGCGAGACTCTTGGGAAGTTGGGGGATATGGAATGAAACCGTGGAGAAGGTGTTATCGGAGGAGATGGAAAAGGGGAAGGGCTGGCCGGGTCCGGATGATCCTGATGGGGCCGCCCGAATCCTAGGTAACCTTGGAATCCGAACCGAGACCGTCAAACAAGCTCTCTTAAGCCGCTTGAAGCCTCGAAATTGGGCTCGCTTGAAAACTCAAGATATATGGCGACCCGCAATTTTTGCAGAAGCGTTATGGAGATCGGGGATTCGGAGCAAAGAGGCTGAGAAAATTCTCATAGAGTTTGCGCGGAGACGGAATGGGTCCGACCACTTCAGCGGGACACGATATTTGGCGGAAGACTTGGGAATGAAGGGGGAATTCTTAGAACAGCAACTGCTGGAGTATGTCGAACATCATCAATATCCGCACGTCAGTAAGGATGCCGTCGAGGCTTTGGGGAAATTCGGTATCCAAAGCACCAAGGCGGCGCAAATTTTATTGAACCGAATGAAGATCGGAGTTTTCGAACGCTTGGAAGGAAACGCTTCATATCGTCGAGATATTGCCATTCTTGGCTTGGGAAAACTTGGAGTTCAAAGCGAAG
>JBIOXX010000075.1:0-6083 GCA_044869875.1 bacterium
AGCTCCGCTCCCAGGTCAAGAACGAGCTCATGGCCTCGCTGACCGGCGGCAAGTCGATCGAATACAAGGACGAGAGCCTCAAGGCCGCCGCGACCGCGCCGGCTCCCGGAACCGCCGCCTTCGATGCCGCCACCGACGCTGCCATGCAGGGCCCCCATGGTGCTCCGGCCAAGATCGAGGTCAAGGCCGCCGACGAAGCTAAGCCGGCACCGGCTCCCGGCGGCGACAAACCGGCCGCGCCGGCTCCCTCCGCTCCCGAGGCTAAGGCGCCGGAGAGCAAGCCCTCGAAGTAATCAGTGGGGGGTGGTGAGCTGAAATTCCACGCCGTCGCCGGCTTGGACGCCCAGCTCATCGCCCCGCCCACCTTCAATCTCCAAGACATAGCGATAAGGTCCCGCCGGCTCGCGCGGAGTCGTGGTTTGGGGCGTCGCCCGTTCGGCGATCGAGACGATCTTCTTGTCGGCACCAATGAAGATGATGTCGAGCGGGATCAGCGTGTTCTTCATCCAGAAAGGCCCTTGGCTGTCTTGAGGGAAGATAAAGAGCATCCCCCGATCCTTGCCCAGCTCTTGGCGCCACATCAAGCCTTGGCTGCGCTCGGCCGGATCGTCGGCCAGCTCGGCTTGAAATTCGCGGCGCAAGTTTCCGTCGGGAGCGAGGATCTTGACCGACAACAGCTCGGGGCTGCCGTTGCCACCCCCGCCGCAAGAGACCAGAAACAGACATAACAGCGCTAATTTCAGGCTTCGCATCAGGGCTCTCCTTCCATCAATTCGAGCAGGCTCTTATCCACCGCCTGGCTTTTCTTCCGGCTCCGAGTGGTCGGAGTTTTCTGGGACTCAGCCCCCGGCGGCAGCGGACCGGCTATCCGCATGCCTTGGCGGCTACGGGCTTCCATCGCCTTCACTTCCTTCTGGCGGTCGGCCAGCTTCTCGAGCTTCTTCTCCACCACCCTCGGATTGGGATAGGTGTAGCGGATATCGCGGTAAATCTTCAGCGCCTTGTCGATCTGGCCGAGCTCCTCATAGGCGTTGGCGGCGGTGAACAGCATCTCGGTGTTGAGCGGGCTGTCGGGATATTTTTGGGCCGCGACCTCCAGGACCTGGACGGCCTGCTTCGAGGCCCCCTCCATGAAGAAGAGGTTGCCGATTTGAAAGAGGACCTGGTCGGCGATCGGCGTGTCCGGATTTTGATCGACGATCGCCATCAAGGATCGCCGAGCCGGCTCGAACTTCTTCAGCTTGGCGGCCATCATCGCCACCTTGAAACGGCGGTTGTCGAGGCCCTCGGAATCCGGAAAATTGTCGATGATCCCTTGATAGGCCAGCAGGGCCGGCTCGAAGGCCTCGTTCTTCTCGTGCATTTCGGCGGCATGCTCGAAGCCCTTCCGGGCTTGTTCGGTTTTGGGAAAACGGGTGGTGAGCATCTCGTAGGCCTTGGCCGCCTTTTCCGAATTGGCCAAAGAGAAATTGTAGATGTCGCCGATGGTCAGGAGGATTTCGGGAGTGCTCGGATGATTGGGATAGAGCCGCAGGGCCTTGAGGTAGAGCTCGATCGATTGCTCGAAGTCCTTGTTCTGGAGGGCGTCGGAGGCCCGGGCGGTGTAGGACTCGAAGGGCCGCTTGCGCGGCACGAAATAGAAGCCGGCGCCGATGGCGGCCAGCACCAGGAGAAGGATGACGGCCCTAAGTTGCGACATCCCCTTCGTCCTCGCCTTCGGCTTCGGCAAGCTTGGCCACTGCGCTGACCGCCTCGCCGGACTCGAGGTTGATGAGGCGCACGCCCTGGGTGTTACGCCCAATCAAGGAAATGGTGTTGACCGGCATCCGAATGATCTTACCGGTGGTGGTGATGATCATGATCTCGTCGGTATCGTTGACCTGCTTCACCGCCACCACCCTCCCGGTCTTCTCGGTGACCTTCATGGTGATGATGCCAACGCCGCCGCGACCCTGGACCCGGTACTCCTCAGTCGACGTGCGCTTGCCCAAGCCATTGGCCGAAACAGTCAGGATGGCCGCGCCCTCGTTGACGACTTGCATGCCGACGACGTGGTCGCCCTTCTCGAGCTTGATTCCGCGGACGCCGTAGGCGGTGCGGCCCATCTCCCGGACCTCTTCGCCGGCGAATCGGATGGTCATGCCCTCGGCGGTGCCGATGAAAATGTCTTTATTGCCCTCGCTAAGCGAGGCCTCGATCAATTCATCGTCGTCCTCGATACCAAGCGCGATGATGCCGCCGGCCCGGGGATTGCTGAAGGCCATCAGGTCGGTCTTTTTGATCGTGCCGTTGCGGGTGCACATCACGACGCCGCAGCCTTCCTTGAACTCGCGAACCGGCAGGATGGCCGCGACGCTCTCGCCCTGGGCCAGGTTGAGCAGGTTGACGATAGCCTTGCCCTTGGTGGCCCGGCCGGCCTGGGGAATTTCGTGGACCTTGAGCCAATAGACCTTGCCCTTGGAGCTGAAGACCAGAACGTAGCTGTGGGTCGAGGCGATGAAAAGATCCTCGACGAAGTCCTCGTCGCGGGTGGTCATGCCGGTCTTGCCGCGGCCGCCGCGGCGCTGGGCTCGGTAGAGGCTGATCGGATTGCGCTTGATGTAGCCGTTGTGGCTGACCGTAATGACCATGTCCTCTTCTTGGATCAGGTCTTCGATGCTGATGTCCTGAGCGGTGGCCATGATCTCGGTGCGGCGCTCGTCGCCGTACCTATCGAGGATCTCTTTCAACTCGTCGGAGATGATCTTGTAGACCAGCTTCTCGTTGGCCAGGATTTCCTTCAAACGCTTGATCAGATCTTGGATGTCTTTCCACTCTTGGATGATCTTGTCGCGCTCCAGGCCGGTCAGCCTTTGAAGGCGAAGCTCGAGGATGGCTTGGGCCTGGAGCTCGCTCAACTCGAAACGCTTCATCAAAGCGTCTTTGGCCTCGGGCGGCGTTTTGGCCTTCTTGATTAGGGCCACGACCTCATCGATATTTTCGACCGCGATCTTGAGACCCTCTAAAATATGGGCTCGCTCCTCGGCCTTGCGCAGCTCGTAGACCGTCCGGCGGGTGACCACTACTTTGCGATGGTCGAGGAAGAGCTGGAGCATCTCGCGGAGGCCCAAGATCCGGGGTTGGCCTTGGACGATCGAGAGCAAAATGACGCCGAAGCTGCTCTGCATCGGGGTGTGCTTGTAAAGCTGGTTGAGGATGACCCCGGCCACCGTGCCGCGCTTCAGCTCGACCACGATCCGCATGCCTTCGCGGTCGGACTCGTCGCGGAGGTCGCCGATGCCCTCGATCCGGCCGTCGCGGACCAAATTGGCGATCTGCTCGATCAACTTGGCCTTGTTCACTTGATAGGGAAGCTCCGAGACGATGATCGCTTCCTTGTCGCCCTTGGCAATCTTTTCGATATTGGCCCGAGCCCGCATCTGGATCAGGCCGCGGCCGGTGTCGTAGGCCTGCTTGATTCCGTCGCGGCCATAGATGAAGGCGCCGGTCGGAAAATCGGGGCCGCTGACCAAACGATAAATCTCTTCGGTCTTGATCTCGGGCCTTTCGATCATCGCAAGCAGAGCATTGACGATCTCTTTCAGGTTGTGGGGCGGAATCTTGGTCGCCATTCCGACCGCGATGCCGTCGGAGCCGTTGATCAGGAGATTGGGAATCCGGGTCGGCAGGACCGTCGGCTCCTCGACCGAGTTGTCGAAGTTGGGGACGAAGTCGACCGTCTCCTTGTCGATGTCGGCCAGGAGCTCCTCGGCGATCGCCATCAGGCGGGCCTCGGTGTAGCGATAGGCCGCGGCGCCGTCGCCGTCGATCGAGCCGAAATTGCCTTGGCCGTCAATCAAGGGATAGCGCATGTTCCAGGGCTGGGTCATCCGAACTAAGGAGTCGTAAACCGCGCTGTCGCCGTGAGGATGGTATTTCTTTAAGACCTCGCCGACCACGCCGGCGCATTTGCTGAAGCGCTTATTGCTTAAGAGGCCCTCGCGAAACATCGCGTAGAGGATCCGGCGGTGGACCGGCTTGAGGCCGTCGCGGACGTCGGGCAGGGCCCGGCCGATGATGACGCTCATCGAGTAGTCGAGATAGGCGTCCTTCATTTCGTCTTCGATATTGACCGGGAGGATTTCGGCGGATCGCACCATGAAGAGCTTCTATCGGCTGATCGCCGCGATGTCAATCATGGCTCCCATCGCCGATCAGCCTGTTTTTTCGAAGAAATTTTTATAGCTCGGGCGCATTTGGCGTTGACATCGGAGCGCTTCGGCCTAAGATAGAATTCGCCGCTAAGCCGCGAGGAGATTGGCTCAGCGGGGCGACATAGAAAAAGATCCGTACAGAACCCGATTGCTAATAACGAACAGACCCCATGTCAGGCTTCCCTGTTGTTTCGAAGAGATGACGCCTGCTGGTTATTAACAATCCCCTACTCACACTCTACGGAGGTTCTATGACGAAAGCCGAACTGATCAATATGGTGGCCAAAGAGGCCCGCATCTCGAAGGCAAGTGCCGAAAAGGCCATCAACTCGCTGACTAACAACGTCGCGAAGTGCCTGAAACGCAAAGACAAGATCACACTGACCGGATTTGGCACCTTCATGGTGGCCAAACGCCGCGCCCGCACCGGCCGCAATCCCCAGACCGGCGCCCCTATCAACATCAAGGCCTCCAGCGTGCCGCGCTTCAAAGCCGGCAAGATGCTGAAGAGCCTGGTTCGATAATCCGCTAGGTTTTACAAGAGTTTCGCAACGGAAAGCCCTCCCCTTCGGGAGGGTTTTTCTTTTAACGGCTGAGATTGAGGACCTTGGTGCCGACCAGGCCGCCGATATTCATGCCCGCCGACAGGCTAGCCAAATGGGCCAGAGCCTGCAGCTGATTTTCAGGACCGGTATGAAAGAGGTGTTGGTTCGCCAACATGGCCATGCTCAGGCTGGCGGCGCCCGTCATTTGGCGAAAAGTGAAGATTTCCAATTCTTTCCAGAAGAAGTTTTGGGGCTGCGCTTCCGCCGACAAGGCCCGCATCGTGTAGGAGTTTGAAATGCCGCTGGCCAGCCGCCACGCCGCAAGATTGATGCCGTGGGCGGCGGTATCTCGGGCCAGCGAGGCAGCATCCCAAGACACCCGCTGTCCAAAGGCGCCGCGCAGGGCGCGGTCGGTCAAAGCGGCGCCAAAGGAGCCGGCGGTGAAACCGATGGCCTTGGCCCTCATCCGCATCATCGCTCCCTCGAAAGTCGCCGGCCCGATGCCCCGAGCGATTAAGCCTTGGGCCATGGACCGGCCCGTCGAATATTTCGCGAATTTATAAAGCCCCGAAGCCACGGTGGCACCGGCGAAGGTCCCGATTAGCGTCCGGTAATCCCCCACCTCCCTTCCGACCTGGCGCAAGAAAACCTCGGCCTTCTCGCCGAAGTTTCCACCGCCCTCCAGGACACGGCGGCGCTGGCCGGCCAGGCTGACCAGCTCTTGAATTCCCGAGGCGATCTCGATGCGATGGTAAAGCCCAAGCGCGGTCAGGGTCATCCCCTCGCGCTGAGCCAAGCGGCCAGCCAGATTCAGCAGGCTCGAAAAGAAGAGCTCGGGATCGCGTTCTTTTTCCAGGGAAACCAGCTCGGTCAAGATGCCAGGGCCGAAGCGGTCACCGAGCTGCTGGCTTAGCGCCGGCGGCAGGGCCTTCACCAAGTCCGATACCTTCACGCCACGAGCAGCTTGAGCTTTAAAATCCAATTCCGGCAGGATCTGGTCGCAAAGCTCGGCCAGCTCGCGCGAAGCCGAGAAAGCCGAAGCCGCGGCGGCCGGACCGGTCCCGATCATCTGAAGAAAAGCGGGAAATTTTAGCCTATCACCCATGACATCGCCCACCTTAGAAGGTGTTAAAATCGACGGTCGTAGGGGATTCTTTTATGAGAGAAAAGGAATGCCCCGAGCCAGGACTTATCGTTCCCCGGAGCCTAAGGTTGTCAATAATACTGTTTAAGATCCGCGGTCTTGGTCTTGCCGGCGGACCGAGCGATATTGCTCGAGACCCGGCGGACCCGTTTCTTGATCAGCTTGTCCCGTTGCTTTCTTCGCATCCGCTGGCGAAACAGC
>JBIOXX010000076.1:0-2214 GCA_044869875.1 bacterium
CTTCGCTTCGTGTACAGAGTCCGTAGTGGATTCTTCGTCCCCCCAGTCTCACTTGAACCTCGCGGCGTGAGACCTGGGCCCCCGCTCCTCAGAACGACGGGCTTCACCCGTCGTCTTTCCTAAGTCATTTCCGTTCCTTCCCTCCACCCTGGTTGGGAGCCCTGTTTTTGGCTTGACCGACGCAGTGAATCAATTTACAAGCTTTTGAGCAAAAAGTGTTGTAAAATCAAGTATTTGGAATGTTTTAAAATTTCGAAATCCTGAAGCGTCGATCCCTTTCTGCAGGGACTCTGGTGGAGAAAAAGGAGAATATTATGGGACAGAGTAAATTACTCGGCAAAGCGCTGGTCCGTGGCGCCAAGATCGCCTGGCCGGTTTTTCAATTCCTCAACAAGCAGATCAAGGACGGTAAGTCCATCCAACCCAAGTGGGCTCCCGCCCCGCTGTTGAAGAGCTACGAAAAGACTTCCCCCAAATTGGGCTACCCCCGCACCACCGATTCGCTTTGTCCGGGCTGCGTCAAGGACGTCCGCGAAGCCATCATCAGCGGTGACAAGGATTACACCGAGCTGATCCACGGCAATCCCGGCGAGATCAAGGCTCAGATCATCGAGCGCGACGGCCAAGTTTGGATGATCAAGGACTGCCCGAAGCACGGCCATTTCGAGGACCTGATGGCCCTCGATTCCAAATTCTTGGCGCGGATCGAGCGGCTCTTTCCGGGCCGCGACTTCAAATCGCCCAAGACCGAAGTTCGCAACCATGGCAGCTCGACGATCAAGTACGGCCGGGGTTCGGTGCTCACCGTCGACCTGACCAACCGCTGCAACATGATGTGCGATCCTTGCTTCATGGATGCCAACCAAGTCGGTTACGTCCACGAGCTCAGCTTCGACGAAGTGAAGGAAGTCCTCGACAACTCGCTCAAGATCAAGCCCCGCCGCCAGATGTCGGTTCAGTTCTCGGGCGGCGAGCCGACGATGTCGCCGTTTTTCCTCGACGCCGTTCGCTACGCTAAGACCGTTGGCTATTTCAGCGTCCAAGCCGCGACCAACGGCATCCGCTTCGCCGAGGACCCCGATTTCGCCAAGCAGGCCTATGACGCCGGCATGCGGCTGGCTTATCTGCAATTCGACGGCATCGGCAACGAGAACAACGAGCACCGCAAGATCGGCAATCTCTTCGACGTCAAGCTCCGGGCCATCGAAAACCTCTATGGCGCCGGCATCGACGTCGTTTTGGTCGTGACCATCGTCAACACCGTCAACAACCATCAGATCGGGCCGATCATCAAGTTTGCGATCGAGAATTCCGACAAGATCAGCTTCGTTTCCTTCCAGCCGGTGTCCTTCACCGGGCGCGACGAAGACATCAGCGACGAGGACCGCCGCAAGATGCGCTACACCTTGGCTCATCTGGCCCACGACGTGAAGAAGCAAACCGGCTTGAGCGAGCCGCTCCGCGATTGGTTCCCGCTCTCGGTCGGCAGCATTTTCTCCAACCTCTCCGACATGGTGAAGGGTCCGGATCAAGACTGGGGCAATATGAGCTGCGGTTGCCATCCCAACTGCGGCGTCGGCACCGCCCTCATGGTCAACAAGAAGACCAAGGTCTACAAGCCGGTCTCGGAGTTCCTCAACATGGAGCAGTTCCTCAAGGATTGCGAGCGCATCACCGACGCCGCCCGTGGCGAGACGCTCACCAAGGCCCAGATCGGGATGGCCCTGCTGCGTAACATCGATCCGAGCAAGTTTCCCGAAGGCTTGACTCTCGAGGCCCTGATCGAGAAGTTCGACAAGCAGAGCGGTGGCTCGATGAGCGAAAAGGACTATGGCGTTGGCGCCGAACGGAAGAAAGACGAATGGCTCATCCTTTTCGTCGCCGGCATGTGGTTCCAGGACCTCTTTAACTACGATTTCCGCCGCACCGAGATGTGCATCATCCCTTACGGCACCCAGCAGGGCGAGATTTCCTTCTGCGCCTATAACACCGGCGTGGGTTGGCGGAACATCATCGAGAACATGTATAAGAACGCCAGCGTCGGCGAGTGGTACCGCCAGCACGGACGCCACAAGGTCTATGCCGACGGCAAGGCCATGCCGCTGCCGAGCTTCGATCACAGCCTGAAGGTCGATCCCAATCTGATCGTCGGTAAGTCCGAGGCCCAAAAGCTGGCCCAAGAGCAGGCTCCGATTGCCGCCACCGGCACCGACG
>JBIOXX010000077.1:0-8613 GCA_044869875.1 bacterium
AAATTCTGCTCCGGCGTCTCGATGATCAGGCTCAAGCTCATCGTGTTGGTGCCGGAAGGATTGTTATTGCGGTTGAGCTTGAAAACCGTGGCGCTGGCCGGGAAATTGGGGTCCAACACCAAGTGAACCTCGCCCAGGCCGGCAAAGGTGGCGGTGGCATTGAGGTTAAAGACGTCGAGCTCGAAACGGTCGATGAACTCGTCGACGATCTCGGCCTCGATACTGCCGAAAGCGGTTTGGATTTCCAAGCTGTCGGGATTGACCGCGGTCACGATCAAGTCGGACTGGACATCCATGAGGAAGGGGCCGCCGCTGCTGCCGCAAGCGGAAAGGATGAGCGAAACCGAAAAGGCCAGGGCGCAGGAAAGGCGTTGCCAAGAGTTCTTCATCACGACTCCTTTGAGGATAGTAACAAAGTGTCGCCCGGCCACCCAAAAAGTTTCCTTAAAAAAGCTAAAAAAATTCAGGTCTTAGACCGCATTGCCGAAATGGCGGCCGGAATGGCCCCCGCTTGGCCAGCATCAACATAACTACATGTTTTTAATAGATAATTAAGAGCCGCTGAGAACCTCGGCCAGGACCGGGTGGAGACGGCCATTGCTGGCCAGGATCTCCTTGGAATAGACGTCGAAGGCTTTGCCGCGAAAATCGCTGACCTTGCCCCCGGCTTCTTGGATCATGAGATAGCCGGCGGCCACGTCCCAAGGGAAGAGGTTGAGCTCCCAAAAGCCGTCGTAGCGTCCGGCGGCGACATAGCAGAGATCGATGGCGGCGACGCCGTCACGGCGAATGGCCTGGGCCTTCATCAGAAATTTTTGGAAATGGTCGAGGTTGTTGTTGGAAGTCTCGCGGACGTTGTAGGCGAAGCCGGTTGCCAGCATCGCGTGGTTCAAATCAGCGACTGCGCTGACCGAAATCTTCTCGCCGTTCAGCGCCGCGCCGCCGCCCTTCTCGGCCAAGAACATCTCGTCGCGATTGGGCTCGTAGACCGCGCCGACCACGATCTCGCCCTTGTGTTCCAAGGCGATCGAAACGCAGAACAGCCGGTAGCCGTGGGCGTAGTTGGTGGTGCCGTCGAGCGGATCGATGATCCACTTATACTCGCTGTTCTTGCGGCGGCCGCTGCCCTCTTCGGCCAAGATGTCGTGCTCCGGAAAGCGGCCTTGCAAAACCTCGACGATGGCCTTTTCGCAGGCCTTGTCGACGTCGGTGACGAGGTTGATGCTGCCCTTGAACTCGATCTGCTTTTCGCGCTTCAGCCCTTCCAATTGCAAGGCCCCGGCGATGCGGCTGGCCTCTTCGGCGGCTTGGATGAAATCTTTCATGGTGAATCTTAACCCTTCCTTCTAGCCCTCGCGAAGGCAAAGACCTGCACCGAACGGGCCCCGGCTTGCAAGAGGCATTTGCTGAAGCTCTCGGCGGTGGCGCCGGTGGTCAGGACGTCGTCGACGACGAGGAGCCTTCGGTCTTTCAGCGAGCCGGGCTGGAGCGGCAGGAAGCTATGGGCCAAGGCTCGCTGCCGATCGCCGCGCCCGAGCCGAGCCTGGGGAGCCGTGGTCCGGCGCCGAGCGCCCCGCCAAATCGGAATTTGGATACCGGCTTGGCGACGGAGGGCCTTGAGCAAAAGATAGCTCTGATTGAATCCCCGGCGCCAGCGCCGAAGCCAACCCAGCGGCATGGCGACGAGGAGATCGGGAGCGAAGGCCTCGACCACTGCGCGAAAATGGACCGCGCCTTTCTCGGCCAACGGCCGCAGCGCACTCTTTCGGCCGCTGAACTTGAGAGCATGGAGCAGTCCGACCGCGCTGCCTTCGAATTCGACGGCCGAGCTGACCTTCTCGAAGCTCGGAGGGTTTTGTAGACAGACCCCGCAACGGTGGGAGCTGAGCTCTTGGCCGGCGAAGGGATCGGCGCAAATCTCGCAACGCCAAGGCGAAAGCTCAACCCAATGGCCGGCACAATCGGCGCAAAGTCCGGGCAGCTCGTCGATCAAGCGAGGGCAGAGCTCGCAGCAAGGCGGCGCCAAGCAGGAGCGGAGAAATTGCATCTTAGAGAATCATGCTTCGGCCGGTCATCTCAGCGGGCTGGGGAATGCCGAGTATCTTGAGCAGGGTCGGGGCGATGTCTTCGAGCTTGCCCAAGGGCCTTAGCTGGCTTCCTTTCCAAGCTTCTCCGATAAGCAAGAACGGGACCAAATCGAGAGTGTGGGCGGTGTGAGGCCGGCCGGCTTCGTCGACCATTCGCTCGCAGTTGCCGTGGTCGGCGGTGATCAGCATCGTTCCGCCCTGGGCGGCAATCGCACGGTGGATGCGGCCGAGCTGAACGTCGATGGTCTCGACCGCCTTGATCGCCGCCGGCAGCTTGCCGGAGTGGCCCACCATGTCGGCGTTGGCGAAGTTGAGGATGATGACGTCGTAGAGATCCTGTCCGACTCGGTTCACTACCTCGTCGGTGATCTGAGCCGCGCTCATCTCGGGCTTGAGGTCGTAAGTCGCAACCTCGCGGGGCGAAGGAACCAACACCCGATCCTCGCCGGGAAAAACCTTCTCCTCGCCGCCGTTGAAGAAAAAAGTGACGTGGGCGTATTTCTCGGTCTCGGCGATGCGGAGCTGCTTCAGACCGCGGCCGGCGATCAGCTCGCCGAAGGTATTTTGCAATTCAACTCGCGGGAAGGCCACCGGCAAGGTCAGCGCTTGATCGTATTCGGCCATGCAGACATAGGCGCTAAGCTTGGGCGAAACTCTCCGCTCGAAGCCTTCGAAATCGGCCTGGGTCAAGGCGTAGGTGAGCTGGCGGGCCCGATCGGCCCGGAAGTTGAAGAAGATGACGGCATCGCCGTCCTTCATCGTTCTTTGGGGCCGGCCTTGGGCGTCACTCATCACGATGGGTTTGACGAACTCGTCGGAGCGGCCGGCGGCATAAGAAGCAGCGACGGCCGCGCGGGCGTCGGTCGCTTTTTCACCGATGCCTTCGACGATGGCGCGGTAAGCCTCCTCGGTCCGCTCCCAGCGCTTATCGCGATCCATGGCGTAGTAACGGCCGATCACCGTCGCCAAGCTACCGATTTTTTGGGCCCGGATTTCTTCTTCCAGCCTTTGGAGATATTCGAGACCGCTCTCCGGCGGCGTATCGCGGCCATCGAGGAAGGCGTGAATCGCGACGTCTTGCAAGCCCTCCTGTTTGGCCAGCTTGAGCAAGGCAAAGAGATGGTCTTGATGGGAATGGACTCCGCCATCGGACAAGAGGCCCATCAGGTGCAAGGTCGAATGGTTTTGCTTGGCGCTGCCGACCGCCGCCAGCAGAGCCGGATTTTTGAAAAAGCTCCCATCCTCGATCGCGCCATAGATTCGGGTCAATCCGACCAACGCGATGCGGCCGGCGCCGATGTTGAGATGGCCGACTTCGGAGTTGCCCATCACGCCCTCGGGCAAGCCGACCGAGTGGCCGGAGGCGTCGAGAGCGGCGTTGGGATAGTCGCGGAGCCAGGCGTCGTAGTTCGGCGTCCGGGCCTGAGCGATGGCGTTGTTTTCCGGGGATTCGTTGATGCCCCAGCCGTCGAGGATGATGAGGATGAGCGGTTTTTTCATTCGTGGTGATAGGGAACGTTTTTCAAAATGGTCAAGGCCCGATAAAGCTGCTCCAGCGTCAGGACCCTAGCCAACTGATGGGGCAAAGTCAATTTGGAGAGGCTCAAACGGACTTCGGCCCGCTTCTTCAAATCCTCGTCGAGGCCGAAGGCGCCGCCGATCAGGAAGACGATCTCGCTCGGCGAATCGTGAAACCACTGGCCGAGCTCCCAGGCCAGATCGATGCTCGACCATTGCTCGCCGCGCTCGTCCAACACGACGAGATGGGAATCCTTCTTGAGATGCTTCTCGACCCGATCGGCCTCGCGACTGAGGATCTTGGGGATCTCGGCCTTGGCCCCGACCTTCTCATCGGGAATCTCGACCACCTCGAAAGGCTGAAAGCGGCGGATCCGCCGCTCGTATTCATGGGCCAGCTGTTGGTAGGCCTCGCGCTTGATCTTTCCGATGGCGAGGAGCTTGAGCTTCATTTTTTCTTTTTCTTGGCCGGAGTGCGGGATTTGACCTTGCCCTTGGCTTTGGCTTTGGCTTTGGCCGGCTTCTTGGCGGCGGCTTTGGGACTTGGTTTTTTAACCGGCTTTTTGGGCTTGCTCGGTTTCTTCGGCAGCTTGGTTCCGTCCATAGCCAACGAGGGCGCGTGGGACCAGAACTCGTCCAAGCCGTAGTAACGCCGTTGGTCCTCGAGGAAAAGATGGAGGACGACGTCGCCGTAATCGAGCAGGACCCAATTGCCGGAGTCTTGGCCCTCGTAGCTGAGCGGCAGCCGGCCCAGTTCCTTCTTCACTTTAAAGTGAACCCGATCGGCGACCGAGCGGACGTGGCGGTCGCTGGTCCCGGTGCCGAGGATGAAATAATCGGTGTAGCTGACCAAGCCGCGGAGGTCGAGGAGCTTCAAATCGCGGACCTTGGTGTCGAGGGCTTCGGTGGCGATCTTGCGGGCTAGTTCAATGGTTTCCATCATATTCCTTATTTAGTCGCGAACTTGGCCTTCGCCGCGGACGACGTATTTTTGGGTGGTCAGCTCCTCGAGACCCATCGGGCCGAAGGCGTGAAGCTTGGTGGTCGAAATTCCGATCTCGGCGCCCAGACCGAGCTGACTGCCGTCGTTGAAGCGGGTCGAGGCATTGACCATCACCGCCGAGGCATTGACCTCGCGGAGAAAGCGCTCGGCATGGCCTTCGTCGTTGGTCAGGATCGACTCGGTGTGCAAGGAGCCGTAGCGTTCGATGTGAGCCAGAGCCTCGTCGAGCCCGTCGACGATTTTCACCGCCAGGATGAGGTCAAGATATTCGGCGTCCCAATCAGCTTCGTTTGCCGGCTTGGCCTCGGGCACCAATCCGCGAGTCTTGGCATCGCCGCGGATCTCCACGCCCAAGCGCTGAAGCTCAGCCGCCATTCGCGGCAGAAAGGCATGGGCCACCTTGGCATCGACCAATAAAGTCTCGAGAGCATTGCAGACGCCGGGCCGCTGGACCTTGGCATTGAGGATGATCTTCTCGGCCTTGTCGAGGTCGGCGTTGTAATCGACGTAGATGTGGCAGACGCCCTTGTCGTGCTTGATCACCGGAATCTTGCTGGTCTCGCGCAGCATCTTCATCAGGCCTTCACCGCCGCGGGGGATTACCAAGTCGATCGAACGGTCTTGCTCCAGCAGAAGCTTCAAGGCCTCGCGGTCAGCGGTCGGCACCACTTGGATCAAGTCCGGCGAAACGCCCGAAGTGCGCAAGGTCTCGCGAAGGATCTCGCCCAAGATCATATTGCTGTAAATTGCCTCCGAGCCACCACGGAGGACGACGACGTTGCCCGACTTGAGGCAGAGGGCGGCGGCGTCGACCGTGACGTTGGGCCGGGATTCGTAGATGATCGCGATCACGCCGAGCGGGATGCGGACTTTCTCGATGCGAAGGCCATTGGGCCGGGTCCATCCCTTCACCACTTGGCCGACCGGATCCTCGAGGCCGACGATCTCGCGCAGGCCCTGGGCCATTTCGCCGATCCGCTTTTCGTTCAAGGTCAGGCGATCGATCATCGCCGCCGAGAGACCCTTGGTCTTGGCGAATTCGAGGTCTTTGCGATTTTCAGCGAGGACGCGGTCTTGGGAGGCCAGCAAATGATCGGCGGCCTTGCTCAAAATCTCATTCTTTTTGGGACTGCTCAAGATCGCGGCCTCGCGGGCGGCGCGCTTGGCGCGGTCGGTCAGTTGGAGAATTTCTTCGAAGGCCATTGGCTCAATTCCCTTGCCCTTTGCCGGGCTAAGTTTCACAATCCCTGCCTTCTTCATATGCAAAAGGAGGTCTTATGTCGAGTCTACAAGAAGGCCAGCCGGCTCCCGAGTTTACGGCCAAGGATGACCAAGGACAAACTGTCCGCCTCGCCGATTTCAAGGGTGTGAAAAACGTCGTGCTCTACTTCTATCCCAAGGACGACACCCCCGGATGCACGATCGAAGCCTGCAATTTCCGCGACGATTATTCGAAGTTTCAAACCAAGGACACTCAGATCCTGGGGGTCAGCTACGACGACGAGGCCAGCCACCAGGCTTTCAAGAAGAAATTCCACCTACCCTTCCCGCTGCTGGTCGACGCCGATCACAAGATCGCCGAGGCCTATGGCGTTCAGGGCGACAAATACGCCAACCGCGACACCATCGTGATCGACAAGAGCGGAAAGCTGAAAAAGGTCCTGCGGAAAGTCGATCCGGCCAGCCATGCCGGGGAGATTCTGAACTTACTCGGAAATAATTGAGTTTTTTCCGTGTCATCCTGAGCAAAGCGAAGGATCTCATACCCACCAAGGGGGAAAATATCCGCAACCTTGACACGGCGCGTTACGATACGTACTTTGTAAGTGCTTAGGAATTCGAGGGATCAAGAAAGGAGTTCCTAGCATGACAAAGACCTATCTCGGCGGCTTGAAAGCCGCTTCTCCAAGCCCCGGCCTCAATCCACTCAAGAAGAAGCGTCGAAAATTCCGCGATCCGCGGCTGCGCTGGATGGATGACTTGCTGCGCTCGTTTCAAGGACCGGCTCCCGAATCCTGGGTCCCGGCTTCCTATCGTTACCTCGTTCGGCAAACGAGGAAGCCGCGCCGCCCGACTCATTGAGTTGAATTTCAAATGCCGCGGTCCGGAATCGCGACGGTTCTAAAGGCGACAGAGGGAATTTTCCTGGCTATTCGCGGGAAATAGACCCGGCGATGGATTTGCATGGCAAGCGCTCAAAGGAGCCTGCCATGGAAAAAATCAAAGCCTTGCTGATTCTCGCCACAGCCCTCTGCCCGGTTTCGGCCGCGGCCATTCCTCAACCTTCACCGATGGAATTGGATCCCGAATTCCTCGCCGGAATCCACGATCTATTCCCCGAATCCCAAGAAGTCGCGCCCCGACTCTTGGATTTCAACGTCGACCCCAACCTTCGACTTTTTCGCGAAGCCGAGATTCGCCTCACTTTCATCGACGAGGGCGCCGAGTACCGTAACTCGGTCGGTTACTTTTTATACGAAGACTCGGACCGAGACGGGGCCATCGCTGAAAGCGAGATCTTGAAGCGCGAGATGCTCTTTCCCAATGCTTCCAAGGAAGGGTCAGGTGGCAATCTAAAAGCCGGCGATACTTTAAGCCTGGGCCGCTTCCCGGCCGGAACTCGGCTCGGTTTCTTTCTCATCGCCGACGGCGCCGACTCGGCTAAGGAAACCTACTATACCGTGGATGGATTGAATCCCGATGGCGAGCGCCATTTGGCGATGCTGGCCCTCCCCGACCGCGAAAACGTCATCCTCGGAATCGAGGATTTGCCGCGCGGCCGCAGCGACCGCGATTTCAACGACCTGCTATTCACCTTCACCACCGATCCTAAATCGGCCCTGCAGGAAGTCATTGAGGATTCGGAAATCCCGGTGGCTTCGGGCCCGCCGATTTCGAATCCTCCGGCCAGTCCTGCCGCGGATCCTCTTGCCACCGAAGAGCCGAGCGAGGTCTCGCTTCAGCAAACGAAGGGGCCGGCGGTGCTCGAAGGCAGCGGCCTCGGCTGCCAAGTCGGGGGAAGCGGACGAGTCCAAGGCGGTTCATTTATTTTCTGGGGTGCCTTCCTTGTCTGGCTCTTCCGGCACTGGACGAGACATTCTTAAGTTGCGTTCTTCTTCCACCATCGGGTTTGACGGCACATGCCCCGAAAAATTCGCACTTCTTTCTCGGTGGGCCGGGCCCGGTTGAAGAATTGACGAAGCAGGCGCATAAGATGTTTGGGATTTTGCTTATTGAGGAAACCGATCTCGGCAAGCAGGCTGCCCAAGTCCTCGTACATCCCTTCCAAAACTTGAAGCTTGGCGGTTTTGCGCGCGGTCGATCCCTTGGCTTTACGCCGCGAGGTCCTGGCAATGAAGAGCTCGTAGGCCAAAACCATCACCGCTTGAGCCAAATTGAGCGAGGGAAAATCGTCATGGCTAGGGATGTGGATCATCCGCTGGCAAAGCGCCACGTCGTCGTTGAGCAGACCGCTGTCCTCGGGGCCGAAGACTAGCGCGGTCTTTTGCTTGGCCGGCATCTCGCCGACTTGGGCCGCGAACTCCCGCGGCGTCGTCCAGTTGCCGCGCTCCCGGCCCTTGCGTCGCGAGGTGCCGACCACCAGGTCGAAACCAATGAGCGCCGATTTCAGGTCGGGAAAGATTTTGGATTTTTTAAGCAGATCCTGGGCGTGAGCCGCCATCTTGCGGGCATCGAGCTCGGTCTTGTCGGCCTTCGGCGCGACCAAGCGTAAATCTTTCAGACCCATGTTTTTCATGGCTCGGGCGACCGAGCCGAGATTTCCGGCGAAGAGCGGCCGGACCAAAACGACGGCAATAGACATGGCCCTAACAATCGCTTTTATCGCCGAAGGTCAACGAGGATTTCGGTATCGATCAGCGACGGGCTTTCCGAAGACGAATCCATCCCAATCCGGTTAGGGACAAAAGAGCGCCAAATCCCTGCCAGGAGGTCGATGCCGCACTTTGCAAAGGATTCAGCGAGCAACCGCCATCGCCTTCGACA
>JBIOXX010000078.1:0-4088 GCA_044869875.1 bacterium
GTTTCTTCCAGGATTTGCTTGGCGTCGATTCCCATCGCCAGCAGGGCCTGAATCCAGTCGATCAGCTCCGAGGTCGAGGGCGGTTTCTTGAGGTTGGCCACCTTGCGGAGCTCGAAGAACTTCTGGAGGGCGGCCTGGAGCAAACCTTTTTCCAAATCCGGAAAGTGGACTTTCACGATCTGGGTCATCATCGCTTCCTCGGGGAACTCGATGAAATGAAAGACGCAGCGCCTGAGGAAGGGGTCGGGCAGCTCCTTCTCGGAGTTGGAGGTGATCACGACCATCGGCCGCTGCTTGGCCGAGATCTCCTCGTCGGTCTCGGGGATGTGGAAGCGCATCTCGTCGATCTCGGCCAGGAGGTCGTTGGGGAATTCGAGGTCGGCCTTGTCGATCTCGTCGATCAATAATACGACCGGTTCTTCGGCGGTGAAGGCCAGGCCGAGCTTACCGAGCTTGATGTAGTGCTTCACGTTGCCGACGTCGCCGCCGCCGAAGCGGCTGTCGTTGAGTCTTTGGACGGTGTCGTAGAGGTAGAGGCCGTCGACCGCCTTGGTCGTCGATTTGATGTTCCAGCGGATCAAGGGCCGCTTGAGGGCCTCGGCGATGGAGGCGGCCAATAGGGTTTTGCCGGTGCCGGGCTCGCCTTTGAGCAGCAGCGGCCGGCCGATGGCCAGGGCGACGTTGACAACCTGCTGGAGGTCGGGTGAAGCGACATAGTCGGAGGTTCCACGGTAAAGAGCTTGAGAGGTCATGGCCAATTGGTTATCCAAGCCGAGGATGGGGATCAATACAAAATCGCCACTGCCGATCGATCGGCATTTGCCCGAAATCGAGGCTACCCTGCGATCCGCGCCAGCCTTGATTTTGCAGGCGACGCCCGGATCGGGCAAGACCACCCGGGTTCCGCCTTATCTTTTGGAGCAGGGCTATTGCCCGGAGCGGGGCCAGATCCTGGTTTTGGTGCCTCGACGCCTGGCCGCGAAAATGGCCGCCCTTCGCGTCGCCGAGGAGATGGGCGAGGCGGTGGGCGCGACGGTCGGCTACCAATTCCGCTTCGAAAATCAAAGCGGCCCCAAGACCCGGCTCAAATTCCTCACCGAGGGAATGCTGCTGCGCTACTTGGTGCAGGACCCGCTGCTGAGTCAGGCCTCGCTCGTCGTCCTCGATGAATTTCACGAGCGCCATCTTCATTCCGACGTGGCCTTGGGTTATCTGCGGCGGCTTCAAAGCACCCAGCGGCCCGACCTCAAGCTTTTGGTGATGTCGGCCACTCTCGAAACCGAAGGTCTGAGCGCTTTTCTTGCCAATGCTCCGGTTCTCCGCTTCGAGGCTCGGGCCCATCCGGTTTCGATTGCCTATCAGCCGAGCGAGGCCGCGAAGCCGCTGGAACGAAAGGTCAAGGACGCGGTCGCCGGCGTCTTGGCCGAGAAAAAAGATCGCGGCGACATCTTGGTTTTTCTTCCGGGCATGGGCGAGATCCGCCGCTCGGCCGACGCGCTGGCTCAGGCCTTCGGCGGGGAAGTGCTGGTCCTTCCGCTTCACGGCGAGTTGCCCAAGGAAGAGCAGGCCAGGGTCTTCGCGCCGGCCGACCGCCGCAAGGTCATCCTCGCGACCAACGTCGCCGAGACTTCCTTGACCATTGAAGGCGTCACCACCGTGATCGACAGCGGCCTCCACCGCCAGGCGAGCTATTCCTGGTGGAGCGGCATTCCGGCACTGAAGACCAAACCGATCAGCCGAGCCTCGGGCACCCAAAGGGCCGGCCGGGCCGGCCGCACCGCGCCCGGCACTTGCCTTCGCCTTTACTCGAAAGGCGAATGGGAAGCTCGGCTGGCTTTCGAGACGCCGGAGATCCGGCGCTCCGACCTTGCCCAGACCCTGCTCGAAATCAAGGCGATGGGCGTCGAACGGCTCAGCGAATTCGCCTGGCTCGAAAATCCACCCGAAGGAAGCCTCCAAGCCGCGGCCGAATTGCTCTTCCTGCTCGGAGCCACCGAAGGCCCCGGCCTCGACTCGGCTTTGACGCCGCTGGGTCGGCGTTTGGCCGAGCTGCCGCTCCATCCGCGTTTGGGGCGCTTTCTTCTCGCCGCCGAAGCCAAGAAGGTTTTGGCACCGGCCTTCGACCTCGCCGCCGCCATCGCCGAAGGCGACTTGGACGCCGGCGACCTTCATCTCTTCGCTCCTTCGGTCCGGGTCTCGGAAGCCGCGCGGCGCTCGGCCCGCCAATTCGCCGCCTTCTTTCCCAAGGCCGGCAAACCGAGCGGAAACGAAGAAGACCTGGCTTATGCTTTGCTCCATGGCTTTCCCGACCGAGTGGCCAAGCTGCGCCAGCGGGGCCGGGCCGAAAAGGCCGAGCTGGTTTTTTGCGCCGGCGGCTCGGGATTGGTTCCGGAAGAATTCGCCTTGGGAAGCTCGGAATACTTCATAGTCCTCGACGTTCAGGAGCGTCAGCATCAAGGGCAGCTTCGAGGCAAGGTCCACGTCCGGAGCCTGGTCGCCATCGAGCCGGAATGGCTGTTCGATTGGCAGGGCTCCTTGCTCGAGGAAAAAGAAGAGTTGGTTTGGGAACGGGGCAAAGTCCAACGCGTCGTCCGGCTCAACTACGGTCAGCTCTTGGTCGAAGAGAGCCGCGGGCCGGCGCCTGAAAGCGCGGCAGCCTCGGAGGTCTTTTGGCGCGAGGGCTTGGGCCTGGACCTTCGCGACTCGGCTTTCACCTGGAACGTGCCGAACCTTTTGGAAAAGCTTCGCCCTCGGCTGGATGTCGAAGCGCTGGAGACGCTTTTCTCGCGTCTCGCCTGGATTAAGAAAGCTTACGGCGATGCCGATCTTCCGGATTGGGAAGGCGAGGGTTTGCGCGAGGGCTTGCGGCGGCTTGCTGCGCACTGGCGGATCGAGGATGGCTTGTCTTCCGAGGCTTTGGAGCGGGCGGCTTGGAATGCTTTCGGGAACGCTTGGGAAGGAAAGGTCCAACGGCTCTTGCCGGGTTCCTTCGCCTTGCCGTCGGGACGCAAAGCTCGAATCCATTATCCTTGGGGCCGCGAGCCTTGGCTCGAATCTCGGCTCCAGGATTTTTTCGGCATGAATCAAGCGCCGCTGCTCGCCGAAGGACGGGTTCCCTTGGTCATCCATCTCCTGGCGCCCAATGGCCGGGCGGTTCAAGTGACTCGCGACTTGGCCGGCTTTTGGAAGAACACCTATCCCTCGGTGCGGCTCGAGTTGAAGCGCCGTTATCCGAAACACGCCTGGCCGGAAGATCCGGCGCGGCTCACTCCCCGATGACTTGAACCGTGATCTTCCGCTCTCGCGGCCCATCGAGGTCGATTAGGCAGAGCTTCTGCCACTGCCCGAAGAGCGGAACCCCGTCTTTGACGATCAAGGTCTGCGAGGCTCCGTTGCACATGAAGGATTTCATGTGGGCATCGGCGTTGCGGTCGCATTTCTTGTCGTCGGCGCAGAGGTTCTTCGTGCGGATTTTGCTGTTGTGCAGGTAAGGCTTGTTGCGCGGCACCATGTCGCGCAAGAAGCAGTTGAGATCGCCGAGCAAGCAGGGCTCGTCGAGCTCGTTGACCGCCAGGACGCAGGTCGTGTGATGGACCTGGCAGGTCAGCAAGCCGTCCTTGATCCCGCTTTCCTTCACCCAATCCCGACTGGCTTCGGTCAAGTCATGGATGGAGAAGTAATCGAACTCGCTGAGATAAGGCACCAGCTTGGGTTCGACGTCGGCTAGGTTGTTTTGGCTAGTTTCGTAAGTAAGAGTCTTGAAATAGCAGTTCATCCCTATCCCTCCCTTTTAACCCTTACCCGATGATAGGTACCTGCCATTATAAAGAAAATTGATTTGTGTACAAAATATATTAATGAGTCGGCCCAAGGCCTATTGACGGGAGAGAGCGGGGAGGGATCGGTCGAAGCGAGTCAGGCTGCAGGCCAGCGAGGTTTCGGAGGCATAGGCGTTCTTGAGGTAGCGAAGGATCCGGTGGATGCTCCGCAAGGTCTCGCGTTCCTCGCCACTGGCCAAATGTGAGGGAAGGTCGCGGGAATAGCTCAATAGCTCTTGAAGGCGGCTGAGCAGGAAGTCGAGCTGGGCG
>JBIOXX010000079.1:0-5803 GCA_044869875.1 bacterium
GCCGGGCAAGGCTCCGATGTAAGTTCGGCGATGGCCGCGGATCTCGGCCTCGTCGCGAACGCCGCCCAGCGAGCAGCGGACGAACTTGCGGCCGGTGGCTCGGGCGATGCTCCGCGCCAGCGAGGTCTTACCGACGCCAGGAGGGCCGACGAAGCAAAGGATGGGACCCTTCAGCTTTTCGACCAGGCTCTGGACGGCCAAGTATTCCAAGATCCGCTCTTTGACTTGCTTCAGGCCGTAGTGGTCCTCGTCGAGCACCGCTTCGGCTTCTTTAATGTCGATCTTGTCCTTGGTCACTTCGTACCAGGGCAAGCTGAGCATCCAGTCGATGTAGTTGCGGACGACCGTGGCTTCGGCCGACATCGGCGACATCATCTTGAGCTTCTTCAGCTCCTTCTTGATCTTCTTGGTCGCCTCGGCGCTCATCTTCTTGTTCTTGATCTTGTCCTCGAGCTCTTGGAGCTCGGACTTGAACTCGTCGCTCTCGCCGAGCTCCTTCTGGATCGCCTGCATCTGCTCGTTGAGGTAGTACTCCTTCTGGGTCTTCTCCATCTGCTTCTTGACCCGAGTCCGGATCTTCTTCTCGACCTGAAGGATCTCGATCTCGCCCTGCATCAGCTCGAAGAGCTTCTCCAAGCGCTCGGCCGGCGACTCCAGCTCGAGGATCTTCTGCTTGTCGGGGAGCTTCAAGGTCAGATGGGCGACGATGGTGTCGGCCAGGCGAGCCGGGTCGTCGATAACGGCCACCGAGGCCAGCATCTCGGGCGGAATCCGCTTGTTGAGCTTGACGTAGGTCTCGAAGGTCGCCTTCACCGAGCGCATCAGGGCCTCGCACTCGACGGTGACTTCGCGGTTCTCGTTGACCTCTTCGGCTTCGACCAGGAAGTAGTTCTCGGCGACGAGGTACTTCTCGATCCGGGCCCGCTTCCGGCCCTCGACCAGGACCTTGACGGTGCCGTCGGGCAGGCGGAGCAATTGGATGATCGTGCCCAGGGTGCCGACCTTATAGATGTCCTCGGCCTTGGGGTCGTTGGTCTTGGCGTTGATCTGAGCGGCGAGCAGGATGTCCTTCTCGGCGTTCATCGCCTCTTCCAGCGCGTTGATCGACTTCTCGCGGCCGACGAAGAGCGGCACCACCATGTAAGGAAAGACGATGATGTCCCGCAAAGGCAACAACGGCACGACTTTCTTAGGCGAGCCGACTTGACTCGACTCGTTAGGCTTTTCTTCGCTCATGGATAGGGTCTCCTAACACCCAAAAAGGGAATGCAATGGCTTAAGCCGACTCGGCCTTCTTCTCGTAGACGATGAGCGGTTGCTCTTTCTTGGTGAAGACATCCTCATTGACGATGACTTCGCGAATATTGGTCTGCGAGGGAATCTCGTACATGATATCCAACATGGTGTGCTCGAGGATGGCGCGCAAGCCCCGGGCGCCGGATTTCCGCTTCAGCGCTTCCTTGGCGATGGCGTTGAGCGCGCCCTGGGTGAACTTCAACTTCACCTTCTCGAACTCGAAGAGCCGTTGGTACTGCTTGATCAGCGCGTTCTTCGGCTTGGTCAGGATCTCGATCAAGGCGACCTCGTCGAGCTCGGTCAAGGTGGCCAAGATCGGCAGACGGCCGACGAACTCGGGGATGAGCCCGAACTTGAGCAGATCCTCGGGCTGAATCTCGGAAAGCACCTCGCCGATGCTGCGGGCGCCCTTGGTCTTGATCTCGGAGCCGAAGCCCAATTTCTTCTCGCCGACCCGGCGCTCGATGATGTCTTCCAAGCCGACGAAGGCGCCGCCGCAGATGAAGAGGATATTGGAGGTGTCGATCTGAATGTATTCCTGCTGCGGGTGCTTCCGTCCGCCCTTGGGCGGCAGGTTGGCGACCGTGCCCTCGATGATCTTGAGCAGGGCCTGCTGGACGCCCTCGCCCGAGACGTCGCGGGTGATCGAGGGGTTCTCGCTCTTGCGGCTGATCTTGTCGATCTCGTCGATGTAGACGATGCCGCGCTCGGCCTTGTTCTTGTCGTAGTCGGCCGACTGCAGGAGATAAAGGATGATGTTCTCGACGTCCTCGCCGACATAGCCGGCCTCGGTCAGGGTCGTGGCATCGGCGATGGTGAAAGGCACGTTGAGGATCTTGGCCAGGGTCTGGGCCAGCAAAGTTTTTCCGGAGCCGGTGGGGCCGACCAAGAGGATGTTGCTCTTCTGCAATTCGACGTCGCTGGTCGGGCGAGCTTCGATCCGCTTGTAGTGGTTGTGGACCGCGACCGCCAGGATCCGCTTGGCCCGCTCTTGGCCGATGACGTATTCGTCGAGGATCTTCTTGATCTCGTAAGGCTTCGGAACTCCGGCCTTGGTCTTCAGCATCTCCTGCTTGTTGGTTTCTTCGGCGATGATGTCGTTGCAGAGCTCGATGCACTCGTCGCAAATGTAGACGGTGGGGCCCGCGATGAGCTTCTTCACCTCGCGCTGGGACTTGCCGCAGAACGAACAGCTGAGATTGGTGGAATCTTCGGAATAGTTTTTCGCCACAGTCGCTCCTTACACTCTTAAGAAAATCATATACCTTATGGGGTCGGTGTCAAGGAACTGGCTTCCAGACGCGGCGCGGCGTTCCTTGGCCGGCGACGGGCCTTTTCGAGGCTTAGGAAGCTTTCTTTTTGTCGCCCTTATCGCGGTACATGACCACATGATCGATGAGGCCATACTCCTTGGCCTCTTCGCTGCTCATGAAGTAGTCCCGCTCGGTATCTTGTTGGATTTTCTTCAAACTTTGCTTGGTGTGCTTCGCCAAAATATTGTTCAAAATCTCCCGCAAACGCAGAATTTCCCGGGCCTGAATGTCGATGTCGGTGGCCTGACCTTGGAAGCCGCCCATCGGCTGGTGGATCAAGATCCGGCTGTTGGGCAGGGCATAGCGCTTGCCGTGGGTTCCGGCGGTCAGGAGCAGCGAGCCCATCGACGCGGCTTGGCCGACGCAGATAGTGGACACGTCGGGCTTCACGTACTGCATGGTGTCGTAGATCGCCATGCCGGCGGTGACCGAGCCGCCCGGCGAGTTGATATATAGATAGATGTCCTTCTCCGGATCTTCGCTTTCGAGGAAGAGAAGCTGGGCGATGATCAGATTGGAGATGTCGTCGTTGACCTGGGTGCCGAGGAAAACGATCCGGTCCTTCAGCAGGCGCGAATAAATATCGTAGGCCCGCTCGCCGCGGTGAGTTTGCTCAACGACCATCGGAATCAGAGTCATCACTTCCTCCATTTTATTTCGCATCTTTTTTGCCTTCTTTAGCTTCCTTGGCTTCTTTGATCTCGGCCTTCTCGAGGAGGAAGTTCAGAGTCTTTTCCTCCAAGATCTGGTTGAAGAGCGGACGGATCAGATTGTGCTCTTGGTAATACCGATGCACGGCTTCGACCGGCTGCTTGTAGCGCTGGGCCACTTCGGCCAGCTTGGCCTGCAATTCCTCCTCGGTCACTTCAAGCTGATTCTGTAAGGCAATCGAATCAAAAAGCAAGAAGCCTTTGATACGTCGGACCGCCTCTTCGCGGTTCTTTTCGCGGTAGTCCTGGGGGGTGACGCCGAGCTTGTCCATCGTCAGGCCCTGCTGCTTGAGCTGCTGGTCCAAGGCCGACTGCATGTAGTCGAGCTCGCGGGAGATCATGCCCTCGGGGATGTCGAAGGGGTTCTTGGCGATGAGGTGCTCCAGGACCTGGGTGAAGAGCTCGCCCTTGCCCTGCTGCTGCTTGGCCTGGAGCATGTGGTCCTTGAGGGAGTTTTTGATCTCCTCGAAGGTCTGGAATTGGCCCAGGTCCTTGGCGAACTCGTCGTCCAGCGGCGGCAGGGACTCTTCCTTGATCTCGGTGACCTCGAGCTTGAAGCTGGCCAGCTTGCCCCGCAATGGCTCGTGGCTGTAGTCCTCGGGGAAGTGGACCGGGACGTCCTTGCTTTCGCCCTTCTTCATCCCGACCAGGCCCTTTTCGAAATCCACCAGGTAGCGGCCGGCGCCGACGTCGACCACTTGATCCTTGGCTGCGCCGCCCTCGAAGGGGACGCCGTCGATGGTGCCGGTGTAGTGGATGGTGGCCTGGTGGCCGTCGGCGATCGCGGTGCCCTCGGCGGCCGGCACGCGCTGGGCGTGGGCCTTCTGGAGGGCCTTCAATTCCTTCTCGAGCTCCTCGTCCGTCACTTCCAGTTTGGGCTGCTTGAGCTTGATTTTTAAGTAATCTTTGGTTTCGACCTTGGGCTGGATCTCGACCTCGGCGGTGAAGGTGATGGGCTGGTCGCCCTCGACCTTCAAATCGCTGATCTTGGGCATGTCGACGGCGTGGATGTGGTGCTCGGTGATGGCGTCTTTGTAGCTCTTGTCGATGAGCTCGCTGACCGTCTCCATCTCGGTTTGGCTGCGGTAATACTTCTCCAGGATCGAACGGGGCACCTTGCCCTTGCGGAAGCCCTTGATGCTGACTTTCTTCTTGAGCTTGTCGTAGGCCTTGTCGAGGGCCTTTCGATAGGCCTCGGGCTCGACTTCGAAGGCGATTTTCTTTTTGATGGGGGAGAGATCTTCGATCTGGACTTTCACAATTTCCTCTTATTTCCTGCGGGCTTGTATAGTGCGAGAGGGGGGACTTGAACCCCCACGACCTTACGGCCACTAGGTTCTAAGCCTAGCGTGTCTGCCATTCCACCACCCTCGCGTGTGGCTGAAAATGTATTATTTTCAATATCCCACCTTGTCCAATGTTTTGTGGGAAGTATGCGATGTTAATAGAGATTTGGGTGCTTGGCTAGCGCGTCGAAGGGGGCGGGAAAATTTACTCCGTCTTCACTTTTTCTTTTTTCTTATTCGGCCAGGTGTCGTTCCAGGATGTCGCGCAGCTCGCCGGCGCGATGCGTCCAGGTGTGCCGCGCGTGCGCCAGTCTAGCCGCCGAGGATCCCAGGCGGCGGCATTCGTCGGGGCGCGCGAGCCAATGGCGCACGCGCTCGACGAGTTCGCGATGCGAGTGGAACAGGATGGAATTCTCGCCGTCCTTGAAGCCCAGCGGCTCCAGGTCCGACATCGTGTCGGCGACGGGGCAACAACCGGCGCCGGCCGCCTCGAAGAACTTCGCCATGGGCTCGAGGCCGGGACGCATCGGCACGAAGCGGGCCGGGAGATATCCCAGCCAACGACGCCAAAACGCCGGCAAGGACAGCTCCGACGAAATGGCCATGCATGCGAGGTAGCTTGCCAGCACTCTAGGCAGCTCCGAATAGGGCATAGTATCGATGCGGCGCAGGGGCAGCCCGGCGGCGTGCAAAGCCCGCTCGGCGGTGACGCGGGAGGGATAGGCGCTGCCGTAGGAGACAAGCCCGGCGCGCGGGCCCGCGTGATCGACGAAGCGGGCCGCCTCGAATGCCTTGGGCAGCCAAGCCGAGCGGATTCCCTCGTTCTCGAGCCGCGACTGCAGGCCCTGGCCCGTGGTCAGCATCAGGTCGAAGCGATGGCGGCGGAACACCGGCGGCCAAGCGCCCCGGAGCCCGGAATCGTAGAGATCGCTGTAGTTCTGAATGACGTCGTGGTCGAGGAGCACCCGCAGGCCGGCGAATCCGCGCCACTGAAGAGTCGGCGCCCGCCGAAGCGCCGTGAAGGCGACGAAAATGAGCGCCGCGTCGTAGCCCTTCAGGTCGAGCTCGCGCCCGGCCGACGCTAAGCGTCCTTCGGCGAGGGCCTCGAGGTCGGCGCGCGCGAGATCGAAACCGGGCAATTCCGCGACGCGGTTGAGGAAGTCCTGCTCGAAGCGCGGCCTCAGGTAAGGATGATGGA
>JBIOXX010000080.1:0-3374 GCA_044869875.1 bacterium
CGCCGGCTTGAAGTCGCGATCTTTTACCCAGCTTTTCTGGATGTCCTTCTCGTCTTTCCAGACGCCGACCGCCAAGCCGGCCAGGAAGGCGGCGCCGAGGGCGGTGGTCTCGACCGTCTTGGGACGAACGATTTCGACCCGAAGAATATCGGAGAGGAATTGCATCAGGAGGTTGTTCACCGAAGCGCCGCCGTCGACCTTCAGGACCTTGAGCTTCTTGCCGAGGTCTTTCGACATCGCTTGGAGGATGTCGTACTGGAGAAAAGCGATGCCTTCCAAGGTGGCTCGGGCCAAGTGAGCCCGGGTGGTGGCCCGAGTGATTCCGCTGATCAAACCGCGAGCCTCTTGGCGCCAATGGGGCGCGCCAAGACCGACCAAGGCCGGCACGAAAGTAACGCCACCCGAATCCGGCACCGAGGCCGCGAGATGTTCGATCTGGGGCGCCGCATCGATGGTCTTGAGACCGTCGCGCAACCACTGCACCGCCGCGCCGGCGATGAAGGCCGAGCCTTCCAGCGCGTAGGAAACTTTTTTGCCGATCTTCCAGGCCACGGTGGTGAGCATCTTGTTCTTGCTGCTCACGATCTTGCTGCCGGTGTTCATCAAGATGAAGGAGCCGGTGCCGAAGGTGCATTTGGCCGAGCCGGCTTCGAAGCAGGCCTGGCCGAAGAGGGCGGCCTGCTGGTCGCCGGCCATGCCCGCGATCGGGATGCCGTCGGGAAGTCCGGGCACGCCTTGAGTGTGGGCGTAGACCTCGGAGTTGGAGGCGATCCGTGGCAGCAATTGCTCGGGCACCGAGAAGATCTTGAGCAGCTCCGGATCCCATTCCAAGGTTTTCAGATTCATCAACAGAGTCCGCGAGGCGTTGGAGACGTCGGTGACGTGAGCGTTGCCGCCGCTCAAGCGCCAGACCAAGAAGGTGTCGATGGTGCCGAAGGCCAGCTCGCCGGCCTTGGCCCGGGCCCGGGCGCCGGGGACGTGGTCGAGGAGCCAGCGGATCTTGGTTCCGCTGAAATAGGCGTCGATGACCAAGCCGGTCTTCTTGCGGATTTTGGCTTCCATGCCCGGCTTCTTCTTCAGCTGGTTGCAGAAATCGGCGGTCCTCCGATCCTGCCAGACGATGGCGTGGCGGATCGGCTTGCCGCCGCGCCGCTCCCAGATGCCGGTGGTTTCGCGCTGGTTGGTGATGCCGATGGCCTTGATCTGCTTGGGATCGATGCCGGCCAATTGGATCGCCTCGCCGATGGTCTTGACCGTCCCGTTCCAAATCTCGTCCAAATCATGCTCGACCCAGCCTTGGGCCGGATAGTGCTGGGTGAATTCGTTATTCTTCTTGGCCAGCAAGTTGAGGTGCTGGTCGAGGATGAGGACGGTGGTTCCGGTGGTGCCTTGGTCGATGGCCATGACGAGGTCGGACATGGGGGCTCCTTTGGGAAATAGGGGAAAAAAGCGTGGCAATCCCTAGTATAAAGCCGCTGGCCGACCAAGCGGAAAATCCACAACCCGGGGGGGCTATCGCCGATAACCTCTTATCCAGCCGGGGCGCAATAGGAGTGCCTATGACGCCCCCACGCCCCATTTCCCAACTCAATGATCAAAACGTTTGCCTTCCGGGCGATCCTCCACCGGCCGAAGCCTGCTTTGAGCATGCGGAGTCCTTGGGCGAAATACCGATCATCCATCCCGGCCCCCAGTCGGATTGCAGCACCGAGACAGTTCCTTATTATGACGAGTACCGCCAGATGACCTACGGCGTCGAAGTCCAGCGTTGCATTGAGATCATCCGCCGCATCCCCGATCTCAACCTCTTTCAGCGTTTCCCGCAGCTCCGCGAGCGTTTGGAACAGCTCAATCATCGCGATGGGACGCTCCAGCGCCGTCCCCAAGCAACACCCCGGCCCCAACAACCCCCCACCCAATTGCCGCCGGCTACCCCTCGGCCTCAACCCTCGGCGTCCCATGCTTCGACGGTGGCCGGCGTCATCGGTGGAATTGCCGGGGGTGGAGCCGCTCGCGCCGCCAGTGCCGCGGCCCGTGCCCTTCGTCGTCTTCGGCCCTGATTACGGTGAAAAATTTCCTGCTTTCGCAGAGATAGGCCGATCCGATTTGGCCTTGCCTCGGATTCCCATCTGTCCTATTCCCCCGAATGGCCGGGTCCTCGCGCGAAATGAGGACCGCGAATCCCGCCAGGTCCGGAAGGAAGCAACGGCAACGGTTCCATTTGTGCAGCGAGACCCACCCGGCCGCTTTTTTTTTATGTCCTACCAGGTTCTCGCCAGAAAATATCGCCCTCAAAGCTTCGATGAAGTGATCGGACAGGAGCATGTTACCCAGACTTGGAAGAACGCCATCCAAAAGGCCCGGATCCATCATGCCTATCTTCTGACCGGAGCCCGGGGGACCGGCAAGACCTCGCTGGCCCGGGTCTTCGCCAAGGCTCTGAGCTGCGAGAAGGGGCCGACCCCCGCGCCCTGCAACCAGTGCTCGAATTGCCGCTCCATCACTCAGGGGAATTTTCTCGACGTCATCGAGATCGACGGCGCCAGCAACACCAGTGTCGAGAGCGTTCGCGAGCTGCGGGAGCAGGTGAAATACCTGCCGGCCGCCGGCCGCTACAAGATCTACATCATCGACGAAGTTCACATGCTCTCCAACGCCGCCTTCAATGCCTTGCTCAAGACCTTGGAAGAGCCGCCGCCTCACGTCCTCTTCCTCTTTGCGACGACCGAGGCCCACAAGATTCCGGTGACCATCCTCTCGCGCTGCCAGCGCTTCGATCTCCGCCGCATTCCTCAGGCCAAGATCGCCGAGCAACTGGCCAAGATCTGCCGCGAGGAGAAGGTCGCCTTCGATGAGGCTAGCCTTGAATTATTGGCCCGGGCCGCCGAAGGCTCGATGCGCGATTCCCAGAGCCTGCTCGACATGGCGATCGGTCTCTGCGGTGGCAGCCTCGAGCCGGCCAAGATTCAAGAGATGTTGGGGATGGCCGGCGCCGGAGCCATCGAGGACTTGAGCGTCGATTGCCTCGCCGGCCGTTTGAGCGAAGCCCTGGCCAAGGTCGAGGACCTTTACCGCCGCGGTTTCGATCTCCGTCAAATCGCGCTTCAGTGGATTGCTTACCTTCATGATCTGACCTTGCTCAAGGCCGCCGGGCCCGAGGCTTTGGGTGAAGGTGCGCTGAAGGACACCTTGGCGGTGATGCAAAAGACCGTCGAGCCGGTGGATTTGGCCGACCTTCAGATCGCCTTCCAAACGGTTTACCGGGCCTCCGAGGAGATGGCCCGCAGCGATTCGCCGAAGATCCTCTTCGACCTCTTGGTGGTGAAGCTGGTCCACGGCCATCCCTACCAATCGCTGCCGGCGATCTTGGGCGG
>JBIOXX010000081.1:0-5676 GCA_044869875.1 bacterium
GTGGGAATGCGGGTCACCGCCGAAGTGAACATCGGCACCGCCGACGAAGGCTTGGATTCGTTGAGCGGAAACCACTTTCCCATCACCGTATCCTTGCCGTAACCATGCGGCATTGCGGACATGTAGCGGTATCCATCCCCACCGTTGCCCCCATCCTCAAAGCTGTCGCTAAGCAGCGGCCCCTGGGTCAGCTCTTGAATCGAGGATCCCGCAGTCGCGGGCGAGAGGGCCCGAAGGGCGAGCTTTCCGCCTTCGGTCAAACTCGGCGGCCGCCAATTCAAGGCGGCTTGCAAGGCCTGGAACTTCGGACCCAGGGCCCGCTCGGCCAAGCGCCCGCTGACGAAAAATTGGAGGTAGGTGGAAAGAGTGTCGGTGAGGAGAGTCGCATTGTCCAAGCGGGGTCTCAAGCCCAGGGATTCCTCAATGCGTCGCGCCAGGCCGATGCCGGACAACATCCCGACTTGAGGGACTGCCGCGACCGCGAAGCGGCCCAGGCCCGAGGTCGGAAGCCGGCTACCGAGGGTTTGAACCGCCTTTCCGCTCAAGGCCCCCGTGCCCTTCAAACAAAACAAGGTCAGGCCCACGCCGGCGAGCTCGTGGACCAAGGTTTCGCGGCGCCAGTCTTGGGGCGCTCCGCCGAGTTGTCGGCCTAATTTGGACGTGAAAAGGAAAACCGGGGTTTCGACACCGAGGCCCGCGGCCGAGGCGAGCAAGCCGGCACCGGTCCGTCCGAGGAAAAATCCCTGGCCCGGACTCCAAAGCTGGGAGAGCGCGCCAAGCTTGGTGGCCCGGTAAGCGAGAGAGCCGGCGCCGAAGCTGGCGATCATCCATGGATCGCGGGTTTCGCGAGCGAAACGCCGAAGCAAAAATTCGAAGCGGGCGCCGACCTCGCCTTCGCCGGACATGGCTTTCAAGCTCCGTTCAGCGCGGGAGCTCAGCTCGGGAAAGTGGGTTGCGGTGGCCTGAGCAATCTCCTGAAACAAGGCGGTCGAGGCGTCGAGTCGATCCCCGCGCTCGAGGCGACCGGCCAATCGCAGCGCTCCTTCCCAAAACAGCTCCGGATCCCCTTCCTTGGCGAGCGCCTCGAGCTCCTTCAGGTTGGCCTTGCCCAGACGAACCTCGGCATCGTTCTCAAAACGTTCCAAGAATTGGGCGGCGAAAAGCCGAGCATTGAAAGGATATGGAGAATCCGGTTGGGATGCTTGCAAAGAATCCGAAGTTAAGCGGAGGTCGCGGATCGATCGTGGGTGCCCTAAGGTCATATTCGTGCCAAATATATGAAATTACTTAGAGCCCGCTTGGATATCGTTTCTTCCTGCCTTTAGTTGCGCGTTAGGGCAAGAAAAATGGGGCGCCGGCTATCGGAGGTGGATTTTCTTAAGGAGGGACTGGCTGATCTCGGCTACCTGGCCCGGTTGAAGCTCGCCTAAAACAACCTCGCCATGGCGGACCCGGATGAGGCGCAGCACCCGAATCCCGACCGTCTCGAGCATCCGGCGGATCTCGCGCTTCACCCCTTCACCGAGGGTGATTTCGATCCAATGGCCTTCCGCGGCCGGATGGCGCTTGAGACTCAGGGCCTTGACCCGCTTTTCCTCGAGCTCGACGCCGTCGAGCAAACGCTGGCGTTCCTCGGGCTCGAGCGGCCGCGAGACTTGGACTTGGTAAACTTTGCGAATGCCGAAAGACGGATGGGTGTAGCGCTGGAGAAATTCGCCGTCGTCGGTGAGCAGCAAGAGTCCCTCCGATTCCTTGTCGAGGCGGCCGACGGCATTCACCTCCGGCGGCAGCTTGAGCAGGTCGAAGACGGTCTTGCGGCCCTGGGGATCGCGTTTGCTGACCATCACGCCTCGCGGCTTGTAGTAGGCGAAATAGCGGTGCTTGGCCTTCGGTTGGCGGAGCGGTTGGCCGTCGATCTCGATCGAATCGGTGACCGGGTCGGCTTTGACGCCGAGCTCGCGAACGATCTTGCCGTTGAGCTTGACCCGGCCCGAAAGGATGGCGGTTTCGGCATGGCGGCGGCTGGCGATGCCGGCGCGGGAGAGGATTTTTTGGAGACGTTCGAGCATTTTGCCATGTCATCCTGAACGAAGTGAAGGATCCGCGACTTCCCAATCCAGATGATCCACCTTGGGCGGTCGCAGGTCCTTCGCTGCGCTCAGGATGACAGTCTGCCGGAAACCTAATTCTGGGTGGATGAATTTTGCGGCGCCGCTTCTTCGGCCTTTTCCTCGGCGAAGATTTCCTTCTCGACGTCGCGGAGGCCCTTCAGCGAGGATTCGAGGTCGAGGATGGCTGCCTCGTCCTCTTCGTCCAAGGCGGCGACCATCTGCTCAACCGTGTCGCCTTCAAGCAACGACTCTTCGGGCTCGAGCTCGGCCTCGTTATCGACCACGGTCCCCTCGCCGCTCTTGCGCTGGAACTCTTCTTCCAATTCGCGGAATTCTTTCAGCGTCGGAAGCTCCTGAAGGCTCTTGAGCTGGAAGAGCTCGAGGAAGTCCTGGGTGCTGCCGTAGAGCATCGGCTTGCCGGGCTCGTCTTTCTTGCCGACGATGCGAACCAAGTTTTTCTCGAGCAAGGTCTTGAGCACGCCGCCCGAATCGACGCCCCGGATCAGGTCGATCTCGGCCCGGGTGATCGGCTGCTTGTAAGCCACGATGGCCAAGGTCTCGAGCGAGGGCTTGGATATCTTGGTCGGCTTGGGTTGGTAGAACTGCTGGAGGATGGCGGCATTCTCGGGCTTGGTCCGGAACTGCCAGCCGTTGGCCACCTCGGCTAAGACGATCCCGCGCTGGGGTTGGTCGCGGTATTCGGCGGCCAGCTCTTCCAAGGCTTGGAGGATCTCGCTGCGGCCGATCTTTTCGGCCTCCTTCTCGGCCACCGCTTCCAATTGGCTGGCGGCGTCGGCCGCAGCTTCTTCTTCGATGGGAGCTTCACTCTCGGCAGCTTCGGCAAGCGGCCGGGCCAAGAGCTCTTCATAATTCTGCACCGCCACCAACATCTCCGGCATCTTCAAGGGATGCTCCGAGACGAAGATTAGGCTTTCAAGGAAGGATTTGAGACGGGTGCTTTCCATATTTCACCTATTGGATGGTCACGTTGGCTTCGATGTTCTGCAAGTCGCTGCCTTCGAAGACCGGGACCATGTAGATTTCGCCGTAAGTTTGGTTTTGGGTGAGCTGGAGGACCTTGAGCCGGACCATCTCGAGGATGGCCAAGAAGGTCACGATCAATCGGTCGCGGGTGGCCTGGCCTTCGAAGAGAGCCCGGAATTCGACCATTTGATGGCCGCGCATCCGGTCCATCAGCTCGTAGATCCGCTCGGTTACCGAGACCCGATCGACCCGAACCTCGTGGACCGTGGTCGTGGGGGTCTTTTTCAACATTTCGTAAAAGCAGCTGATCAGTTGGAAGAGATCGACTTCGACCGGCGCCTCTTCCTCTTCGATCGGATCGACCGGAACGCTGTGGGTGAAGACGTCGCGGCCGAGCATCGGACGCTCGATGAGCTGGGTGGCGGCTTCTTTGTAGCGCTGATACTCGAGCAGGCGGCGAATCAGCTCGGCTCGCGGATCGTCGCCCTCCTCGTCCTCTTCGCCTTCCTTGTGGTCCGGCAGAAGCAGCTTCGATTTAATATGAGCCAGCTCGCTGGCCATCAGCAAAAAGTCGCCGGCCAAGTCGATGTTCAACTCCTCGAGCAAGTTGAGGTAATCCATGTACTGCTCGAGAACCAAAGTGATCGGGATGTTGACGATGTCGAGGTCGTTCTTCTTGATGAGGTGAAGCAGCAGGTCGAGCGGACCCTCGAAGACTTCCAAGTCGACTTTGTAGGCCGTTTGGCTTTCGATGCTCATAATCCCATCACCTCGTAGACCTTTTGCAAATTGGCCTGGGCCACTTTTCGGGCCCGCTCGGCTCCGGCGACCAGGATTTCGTCGACCAAGGCCGGTTTGGCTTCGAATTCCCGGCGCCGCTCTTGAATCGGCTTCAAGAAAGCCAGCAAGTTTTCGGTCGCCAGCTTTTTGTCCTCGACGCAACCGATCTCGGCGGCCCGGCACTGAACATTAACCCGCGCCACCGTTTCGGGCGGCGAAAAGAGCTTGTGGTAGTCGAAGACGGTGCAGACGTCGGGATTGCCCGGATCGCTGCGCCGGACCCGCGCCGGATCGGTCACCGCGTCGCCCATCTTCTTGCGCAAAGTCGCCTCGTCGTCGCTCAAGTAAATCGAATTCCCATAGCTCTTCGACGTCTTTCTTCCGTCCAAGCCCGGCACCTTCGGCGAAGGCGTCAGGAGCGGCTGCGGCTCGACGAAGGTTTCGCCGTAGAGATGGTTGAAGCGGCGGAGGATCTCGCGGGAAAGCTCGAGATGGGCGACCTGATCCTGTCCGACCGGAACGTAGTTGCCGTTGTAAATCGCGACGTCGGCGGTTTGCAAGAGCGGATAGCCAAGAAAACCATAGGTCGAGAGATCGCGATCTTTCAGCTCGTTCTTCATCTCCTTGTAGCTCGGCACCCGCTCCAGCCAACTGATCGGGGTCAGCATCGAAAGCAAAAGATGGAGCTCGGCATGCTCCGGGACCCGAGACTGGAGGAATAAAGTACAGCGTTGGGGATCGAGACCCACCGCCAACCAGTCGAGCAGGATGTCGCGGCTGGCGCCGCGCAGGATCTTGGGATCCTGGTATTCGGTGGTCAGGGCATGCCAGTCGGCCACGAAAAAGTAGCAGCGGTACTGGTCCTGAAGCTGGAGCCAATTCTTCAAAACGCCGAAATAATGGCCTAAATGGAGCTTTCCGGTGGGTCGCATTCCGCTGACGACGATTTTTTCGGCTGTCATATCTGGTATTTGCCTCGTTGAAGCCCAATAACAGAGAAGCTCGGGGTGGGCAACCTGCGACATTTTCCCCTTCCCATTTTTTCCGGGCCGGGTTAGTGATTGGAAACACAGGGTTTTCGAGCAACTATCCACAACTTGATGAGATTCACTGGCGACTCCTTTTTGGGAATAGGGACAAGTGCGGTGGACTCCCCTTGGCATGTTAGAACCACGCATCGGGCTTAGCCCCGAACACTCCAGCGCCCATTCCACGCCGACCGCTATCCGTTCACCTCAAGAGGTTCTCACCCAGTTTTTATCGGGTCCGGAGAGCCGCGAGCTCCATCCCACCGAGCGCCGCGAGCTGGCCGCCTTGAGCCGAGAACGGGATGCCGAGCTTTTTCATTCCGGGCTTCTCCATTTGGCGGGCCGCGTCGAAAATCGCGACAGCCTGACTCTAGCCGCCCAGCTTTATTCGATGGTTCAGAGCCAAAGCCAAGACCCCCACTTGAGAAGCCGGGCCCAAAGCCGGTTGGCCTTGCTTGAAGGCCGCGGCAATTTCGGCGATCGCTTCGAGTTCCAGGCTCAACGTTTCTTCGGTCATAGCACCGAACCCATCGCCCTGGCCTCGATGGCCCTCGGCGGCGCGGCGTTTCGGGCCGCGCGTCTGGGTATGCTTGGCCGTTTGCTCTCCAGCTCTTCGGCCAATTGGGTCACTCGTGGCCTCGGCGCGCGGGTGTTGGCCAACGGCGGAGCCTTCTTGGCCGAGTCCATGACCTTCGTCTTGGCCGGGCGCGGTCTCAGCGCCATGGGCGGAAGAACCCAAGATTGGAGCTTTCGCTCCTTGGGCCAGGAATGGG
>JBIOXX010000082.1:0-3629 GCA_044869875.1 bacterium
CCTGCTCTTCGCCACCGAGACCCTCCAAGAGCGTGGCGCCCAATGGATGGACGTTCAGATGCTGACCCCGCTGCTGGAGCGAATGGGAGCCAAGGAAGTTCCCCGCGAGGAGTTCATGGCGATGCTGGAGTCGGCGCTCGCCGCACCGTCGCTTTTTCCGGAGTCAATCTCTCCCCCCTTTGAAAAAGGGGGGCCAGGGGGGATTTGAAGCGGTGATTTGCATTTCAAAAGCACCGTTTCCAATGCCCAACGGCCTTTAAATCCCCCCTTCCCCCCTTTTTCAAAGGGGGGTGAAGAATTGACACACCTGGAACCCCGTGATTTAACGGGTCTCCTTATGACCGACGCCAAAGAACCGGGCCCCGATTACAAATCGACCCTCCACCTGCCCCAGACCGATTTTCCGATGAAAGCCAATCTCGCCCAACGCGAGCCGGAATTCTTGAAGAAATGGAAGGAGCAAGGAGTTTACGAAAAGGGCATCGAGAAAAACGCCGGCCGGCCTAAGTTCACGCTTCATGACGGGCCGCCTTACGCCAACGGCAACATTCACTTCGGTCACATCCTCAACAAGACTCTCAAAGACATTTTGGTGAAGTATAAGACCTTGGCCGGTTTCCAGAGCGAGTTCGTGCCGGGCTGGGACTGCCACGGCCTGCCGATCGAGCATCAGGTCGACAAGGAATTGGGTCCAAAAAAATCGGGGATGGACGTCGTCCAGATCCGCCAGGCCTGCCGCGACTACGCCGCCAAATTCGTCGCCATCCAGCGCGAGGAATTCCGCCGCCTCGGCATCCTGGCCCGCTGGGATCAGCCCTACCTGACGATGGACTATGGCTACGAGGCCACCATCGCCCGCGAGCTCGGCCGCTTGGTCGGCAAGGGCTTGGTCTACAAAGGCAAAAAACCGGTCCATTGGTGCATCAAGGATCAGACCGCCTTGGCCGAGGCCGAGGTCGAATACGACGAGCACATCTCGCCTTCGATTTTCGTAAAATTCGAAAGCATCGGCGACCTGAAGGACGTCAGTCCCCAGCTCGCCGGGATGAAGGCCAACTTCATCATCTGGACCACCACCCCTTGGACCTTGCCGGCCAACTTGGCCATCGCCCTCCACAAGAGCTACACCTACGTCGCGGTCCTGGTCGGCGGCGAAGTGTGGATCCTGGCCGAAGGCTTGCTCGATCAGGTCCGAAAGCAGCTCAACTTCCAGGAAGACAAGCTGATCGACCGGATCCCGGCCAAGAAGCTCGAAGGCCTGGTCGTCCAGCACCCCTTTCTCTCCCGAACCTCCAAGGTGATCTTGAGCGACCACGTCACGCTCGACGCCGGCACCGGCATCGTTCACATCGCGCCGGGCCACGGCCAGGAGGACTACGAGGTCGGCCAACGCTACGGCTTACCGGTCCTCAATCCGGTCGACAACCAGGGGAAATTCACCGAAGAGGTCGGGGTCCCCGAGCTGGTCGGCCAATCGGTGTTTCAAGCCAACCCGCTCATCATCGAGATCTTGAGGGAGCGGAAGGCCCTGGTCAAAACCGAGGAAACCAAGCACAGCTATCCCCATTGCTGGCGCTGCAAAAATCCGGTCATCTTCCGCTCGACGCCCCAGTATTTCATTTCGCTCTCGGGCCAGGACCTGCGGGGCCGAGCCCTCGACGCGATCCGCCGCACCCAATGGATCCCGCCCTGGGGCCGGGACCGGATCTACGGCATGGTCGAAAACCGGCCCGATTGGTGCATCAGCCGCCAACGGAGCTGGGGTGTGCCGATCATGGGCTTCCGCTGCAGCGCTTGCAAAGAATCGCTGCTCCGCCAGGACATCATCGAGCGGATCGCCGACCGCTTCGAGCTTGAAGGCGCCGACGCTTACTTCAAGTATTCGGAAGAGGAACTGCTGCCGCCGGGCACGGCCTGCCCCCAATGCGGCGGCAAGACTTTTGAAAAAGAGAAGGACATCCTCGACGTTTGGTTCGATTCCGGCGTCTCCTACGCCGCGGTGCTCGAGAAGCGCCCGACCCTGCAAATGCCGGCCGACCTATACTTGGAAGGGACCGACCAGCATCGCGGTTGGTTCCACTCCTCGCTGCTGACCTCGATCGGAACCCGCAACGTGGCGCCTTACAAAACCGTTCTGACCCACGGCTTCGTGGTCGACGGCGAAGGCCGGAAATACTCCAAGTCGGCGAAAAACTACACTTCGCCCGAAAAGATCCTCAATCAGCTCGGCGCCGAAGTCCTGCGGCTTTGGGTTGCGGCCGAGGATTACCGCAACGACATCCGCTTCTCGACCGAGATCCTCGACCGGCTGGTCGAAACTTACCGCAAGATCCGCAACACTTGCCGCTTCCTCTTGGGCAATCTCTTCGACTTCGATCCCGACAAGGACAGCGTGCCGGTGAGCGAGCGTTTGGAGATCGACCGCTGGGCGGTGGCGACGCTGCAGAACTTCATCCAGCGGGTCGGCCAGGCCTATGAAGACTACGAATTCCACGTCATCTACCACACCCTGAACCAGTTCTGCACCGTGACCTTGAGCGCCTTCTACCTCGACATCCTCAAGGACCGGCTCTACACCGCCAAGAAAACCGGCCGCGACCGGCGCTCGGCCCAGAGCACCATCTTCGAGATCCTGCTCGCGATCACCCGGCTGATGGCGCCGATCCTCTCCTTCACCGCCGACGAGGTCCACGGCCACACTCCGGGTCACCAGGGCAAACCGGAGTCGATCTTCCTCGCCGAGTTTCCCGAATCCGATCCATCCTTGGTCGATGGACCGCTGCTCGAGCGCTTCGAAAAAATCGAGCAGGTCCGGGAAGAAGTCCTCAAAGCCTTGGAAAAGGCCCGCCAGGAAAAGGTGATCGGCCACCCGCTGGAGGCCCAGGTCCGCATGAGCGCCGAGGGCGAGCTCAAAAAATTTCTCCAGGACTATGCCGGTTTCTGGGCCCAATGCTTCATCGTCTCCCAAGTGGTGGTGGTCTTCGAGGTCGATAAGCCGACCTGGAGCGCCGAAAACCTCGAAGGCCTCAAGATCCAAATCACCAAGGCCGAGGGCGAAAAGTGCGCTCGCTGCTGGACTCGCTCGATCACCGTCGGCAAAAACGCGGCCCACCCGGCGCTCTGCGACCGCTGTGCGAAGGTCTTGGCCGACGGATGAAAAAATATCTCCCTCTCTTCTTGATCCCCCCGCTCGTTGTCGCCCTCGACCAAGTAACCAAGGGTTGGATTCTGCAAAACATCCCTTACCAAACCGCGCGAGCCGTTTGGCCGGGCTATTTCGACTTGGTCCACTTCCGGAATCCGGGGGTGGCCTTCAGCATGCTCGACGGCTTGGTCGGCCAGGGCCACCAGTGGTTCTTTTTCCTGGTCACCGCGGTCGCGGCGACGGCCCTGTTTTGGCTCTACGCCAAGAGCCCGGATTCGGACCGGGCGACTCAGATTCCCCTGGCCTTCATCTTGGGCGGCGCCTTGGGCAACGTCATCGACCGGGCCCTTCACGGCGAGGTCATCGACTTCCTATATTTCCATTGGCAGCAGCGGGTTGCCGACTTCGACCTGCTGGGTCGCCACTTCCATTTCGTCTTGGCCTGGCCGGCCTTCAACGTGGCCGACAGCGCCATCACCTGCGG
>JBIOXX010000083.1:0-8607 GCA_044869875.1 bacterium
CTCAAGCCCGAAGAAGTCGGCGTCCAGCTCACCGAAGGCTTCATGATGGAGCCCGAGGCCTCGGTGTCGGCCATCGTCTTACACCATCCTCAGGCGGTTTATTTCGGCGTGGGATAAGTTAGCGAAAACGTTTCCTCACCTCGCGCTGGCACTGATCGATCGCCGCCCCCTTGCTCAGGACCTTGCAGTTATTGAGTTGCCGTTTCATGGGCGAGATCGGGTCCGGCTTCGTGGCAGGTTCGCCGCGCGAGTCGATCCGTTTTCGGGCTCGGCGTTGGCACTCCGCGATGGTGGGTCCTTTGCCCATGGTCCTGCAAGAGGCCATCTCCTTCTCGAAGGCCGATCGTGGCTTGGGCGGAGGCGAGGGATTCTTCAGCTGTCGTTTCGCCTCGCTTAGGCAGAAGAAATTGGCGACCGGCTTGGAGCTGAACAGCGCGCAACGGCGCTTGGCTTTTTCATAAGCCGAAGCTTCCGCTGAGACCTGCTTGATTTGAGTGGATTTCACTTGGGTGAAAATTTGGTTGAGAGCTTGCGGCGGAATGGGATTCCAGCTCGCCAAACCGAGTCGGGCGGACCAAGACATAGTGCCTCCAATCCCCGAGCCTGGTTGGTGATGCCTAGGGTTAAGCAAGTCCAATGCCAAAGACTTGCTTTGAAGAAGACAATCATTTCCTGGTTTTAGACCTATCGCCGCTGGTTCCAAGCTGGACCTCAACGATTAATATCTCGGCACTGCCGGTTTTTTTTGCAGCGATTTCCTTGGACTTTGTGGGAGGCCGCTTTACCCTGAGGCGAAGCAATGGAGGGGAAATGCGATTTATTATAGGAATGATGACAGCTTTACTCTTGGTTTCCGGCCCCGGTTCAATGGCTCTCGGCCAATCGGGCTCGGTGGCGGATGCGGTGGCGATGAACCAACTGGCTGCAGCCCATAATCGTTTCGGTTTCAAGCTCTTGAGGCAGCTCGGCGGCGGCCAAGCCGGCAAGCAGAACCTCTTCATCTCGCCGGCCAGCATCGTCTGGGCGCTGGACATGGTCTTGAACGGCGCCGACGGCCCGACCTATCTAGCCATCGCCCAGACTCTCGAAGCCGGAACCCTCAACCTCCAGCAGATCAATCAGGCCAATGCCGGTTTGAAGAGCTCGCTCGAAGCTGCCGATCCCAAGGTCGAGATCGCGGTCGCCAATTCGCTCTGGGGCAAGGCCGGGGTGAATTTCCTGCCGGGCTTCCTCGAGGTTACCAAGAAATTTTACGTGGCGACGCTTTCGACCTTGAAGAACGCGGCCCAGGTCAACGGCTGGGTCAGCGAGAAGACCAAAGGTAAGATCACCGAAATCCTCACCGACCAAGACATCCGGCCCGATACGATCTTGATTTTGGTCAATGCCCTCTATTTCAAGGGTCTCTGGAGCAAGCCCTTCGACAAGGCCCTGACTCAGGATCGCGACTTTCAGTCGGCCGCCGGAACCGTGAAAAAGATTCCGATGATGAGCCAGTCCGGCGCTTATTCTTACAACGAAGGCGTGGGTTTTCAGGCGAACCAAATCCCCTACGGTGCGGGCCGACTGCGGCTTAGCCTTGTTTTGCCAAGCAAGGGGGCCAGTCTCCCAGCTTTCCTCCAAAGCCTCGACGCCAAGGCCTGGGAAGCTTTGCGCAACGGGATGGAAAACCGGCCCGGCAAGATCGTCCTGCCCAAGTTCAAGATGGAATACGGCGTCGGGCTGATTCCGGCCTTGAGCGCCTTGGGCATGGGCCCGGCCTTCGGCGGCCAAGCCGAATTCGGCAAGATCGCCGATTTGGGCGCCGGTCAGCGCCTCTATATCAGTGAGGTTCGCCACAAGACCTTCGTCGAGCTGAACGAAGAGGGCACCGAGGCCGCGGCGGTCACTTCCATCGGGATGCGGGCCACCGGTCTGCCGCCTCCGCCCAAGCCGCCTTTCGAGATGATCGTCGACCGTCCCTTCTTCGTGACGATCGAAGACCAGCAGACCGGATTGATCCTTTTCATGGGTGGGGTCGCCGATCCGAAAATTTGATAATCTCTAGCCGGAGCCACGCATGACGCCTTTACTCCTCGTCTTGTCGCTTTTGATCTTAGTGGCCTTGCTCTACTGGGGCCGAGCTTATTGGGCCTGGGTGTTGGCTGCAGCCACGGCCTTTGCCGCCTGGTACCTCTCGGGGCTCGAGTCGCCGAAGCTCTTCTATGCCCTCGCCGGTCTCGTCGCTTTGCTGGCCCTGGTCTTCGGATTCAGGCCCTTGCGCCGGCTCCTGATCTCCCGCCCGCTCTTTCCGGTCTTCGCCAAAATTCTGCCCAAGATGGGCGACACCGAGCGGATCGCCCTCGAGGCCGGCAGCGTCTGGTGGGACGGCGAGATTTTCAGCGGCAAGCCGAATTGGAAGAAACTGCTCGACTTCAAGCCCAAGGAGCTCAGCGCCCGGGAGCGCGAATTCCTCGAAGGCCCGACCGAAGAGCTCTGCCGGATGCTCGACGACTGGCATGTCACTCAGATCCGCGACCTGCCGCCCGAGGTCTGGGCCTTTATTAAAGAGAAGAAATTTTTCGGGATGATCATTCCCGAGTCCTATGGCGGCCTCGGTTTCTCGGCCTACGCCCACGCCCAAGTCATCACCAAGCTGAGCAGCCGCTGCATCACCGGCGCGGTGACGGTAATGGTGCCCAACTCGCTCGGACCGGCCGAGCTGCTCCACCGCTACGGCACCGACGAGCAGAAAAATTATTACCTGCCGCGCCTAGCCGACGGCCGCGAGATCCCTTCCTTCGCCTTGACCGAGCCCGAGGCCGGCAGCGATGCCGCCGGGGCCTTAAGTCACGGCGTCATCGAGCGCGGCGTCTACGAGGGCAAGGAAGTCCTCGGCATGCGCCTCAATTGGCACAAGCGCTACATTACTCTCGGGCCGGTCTGCACGCTGCTCGGCCTGGCCTTTCGGCTCTACGATCCCAACGGCCTGCTCGGCTCGGTGAAGGACTTGGGCATCACCTGCGCGCTGGTTCCACCCCACCTGCCGGGCATCGAGATCGGTAAGCGTCACGATCCGCTGGGCGTTCCTTTCCAGAACGGCCCCAACTCCGGCAAGGACGTCTTCGTTCCGCTCGATTTCATCATCGGCGGGCCCAAGATGGCGGGGAAGGGCTGGCGGATGTTGATGGAATGCCTCGGCGCTGGCCGCGGCATCTCGCTGCCCTCGCTCGCGGTGGGCGCCAACCAGGTTTGCACTCGGGTCATCGGCGCCTACGCCACGGTCCGCGAGCAGTTCGACACTCCGATCGGCTATTTCGAGGGCGTGGAGGAGCCGATGGCCCGGATCGCCGGCTTCACCTACTGGGCGACGGCGACCCGCCGGCTCACCTTGGCCGCGGTCGACGAAGGGCAGCAGCCGGCGGTGCTGACCGCCATCGCCAAGGCCTTTCTCACCGAGTCGATGCGCCGGGTGGTCAACGACGCGATGGACATCCAAGCCGGCGCCGGCATCATCCAGGGCCCGCGCAATATCCTGGGCAAAGGCGATAAATCGGTGCCGATCGGGATCACCGTCGAGGGAGCCAACATCTTGACCCGTTCGCTGATCATCTACGGCCAGGGCGCGATCCGCTGCCATCCCTTCGTCCACCGTGAGATGCAGGCCGTTGCGACCAAGAACATCAAAGAATTCGACCGCGCCTTCTTCGGCCACGTCGGCTTCGTCTTCAGCAACCTCACCCGGGCCGCGCTCCTGGCTTGGACCGGCGGGGCCTTGGCCTCGGCGCCCGGCGCCGGCGAGCTGAAGTGCTACTTCGGCAAGCTCTCGCGCTACAGCGCGGCCTTCGTTACGATCAGCGACTTCGCAATGGCGACCTTGGGCGGAACCCTCAAGCGCCGGGAGAAGATCAGCGGCCGGCTGGCCGATGCCCTTTCCTGGCTCTACATCGGCTCGGCGGTTTTGAAAAAGTACCACGACGAGGGAAGGCCTGTGGCCGAGGCGCCGGTGCTGAAGTGGGCCATCACCTACATCCTTTTCCAAATTCAAAAGGCCCTGCGCGGCGTCTTGCAAAACCTGCCCAACCGCCCGGCGGCCTGGCTCTTGACGCTGAAGCTCTTTCCGCTGGGCGCCCGGCTCAAGCCGCCCAATGACCAACTCGGCGCCGAAGTGGCCCAGTCCTTGCTTGAGGACCGCGAGGCTCGGTTGGCCCTGACCAAGGACATCTACCTGCCCGACGACCAGGAGCTGGGCTTGGGCCGCTTGGAAGTGGCCCTGGACGCGGTGGTCGAAGCTCACCGGGTCGAAGCCAAGATCCGCCAGGCCATCCATGAGAAGAAGCTTAAGCGGGGGCCGCGGGAGGAGATGCCGAAACAGGCCCTCGAAGCCGGGGTCTTAAGCCCGGCCGAGGTCGATATTCTCAAAAAGGCGGCCGAGCTCCGCGACGAGGTCATCCAAGTCGATGCCTTCACCCCCCAGGAATTTTGTAGGCTCCATGAGTAGATTTTTATAAAATGTCTTTATGAGTCATCTCAAAACCCTGATCAAAGCCGTCGAAGTCATCACCCTGCCTCCGACGGCGAGCATCCTCGAGGCCAGCAAGAAGATGACCGAGTACCGCATCGGCAGTATCTTGGTGATCGAGGGTGACAGCTTGATCGGGATCTTCACCGAGCGCGACCTGCTCAACCGGGTGGTCAGCGCCGGGCTTTCGCCGGTGGACACAGTTCTGTCCCAAGTCATGTCCAAAAATGTCCGCACCGTCGACCTCAGCGACTCGGTGGAAGCGGTCTTCCAGCGGATGGAATCCACCAAGTGCCGCCACATCCCGGTGGTCGACGGGAAAAAACTGGTCGGCGTGGTGACGATGCGGAACATCCTCGAATGGCTCACCGACCAGATGAAGGAAGAGAATCTCTTTTTGAAGAATTATATTCAATCCTAGAAGGTGTCATCCTGAGCGAAGCGAAGGATGACAGAGGCGACTTGACGCTACTGCCTTCACGGATTAGGCCTCCCACATGAGGCAACTCCGCTACCTGCTGGGATTCTTGCTCTTATTTGTCACCGCCACCGCCCAAGCCCAGGCTCCGCTTTACCGCATCATCCCCGACCAGAGCTCGATGATCGTCCACACCGACGTCGGCGGCCTCTTCAAGAAATTCGGCCGTCAGCTCGAGATCGAGGTCCGGGAATTTTCGGGCGAGATCCGCTTCGATCCCAATTCGGCGAAAAATTCCTCGTTGAAATTCGAGGCCAAGACTCACTCTCTGGCACTCAAGACCCGGGTCAGCGACCAGGAGCGCGAGAACATCGAAGTTCGGATGCACGAGAGGATGCTTCAGACCGAAGAGTATCCCGACATCCGCTACGAGAGCGAAAAAGTGAAAATTTGGAAAGTCGGCGAGCGGCGCTACGACATCGAAGTCCTGGGGCGCTTGACTCTCCATGGCCAAACCAACTTTCTTCCGTTGAAAGCTCAGTTGACCTTGAAGGACGGGAAGCTCGAGGCCAGCGGCGATGCCGCGCTCAAGCAGACTGACTTCAAGATCAAGCCTTATTCCTACCAAGGCGGCGCTCTTAAAGTTGCCGATGAAGTGAAACTTTCTTTTCAGATGCTGGCCGGACGGCTATAAGGCATCCATGAGCGAACAATCCCAAGCCTTGAAGCAAGCCCGACACGAAGTCCGCGCCGGCGGCGACCGCCGCGCCGTCTTTGAAAAATACAAAAGCCAAGTCCCCCGCGATCTCAAGCTGGCGACGATCGTCGCCTCGACTCCGCAGGACCCGATTCCAAACACCGCCCGGATCCTCAACGCCATCCTCCTGGTGCTCTTGATCCTGGCGGCTCTCTCCAAGGCCTTCACCGCGTTCACGATGCTCGCCGATACTTCGGCGCTTCCCCTCTTGTTCGGGATACTCCTGAGCATTTTGCTGCCGGTCATCTTCGCCGTTGCCGTCGCCAAATGGGAAGGCCAGGTCTACTTGATGCTTCCGCTGCTTTGCCTCCTCGGCATTCTCCGGGCCTGGATGAAGTACTCGCCGCTCGATGCCGCGATCGATACGATTTTCCTCATCGCCATTGGCGCCATCGCGATCGTGGTCAAGTTGATGGTCTTCCCTCATCTCGGCTTCCTGGGAGTCAAGAAGGACGGCAGTGGCGGTTACGTCTTCTAGGAATCCGCTTTCCAAAAAAATTCGATTCTGTTACCCGGTTTGAATGAAAAAATTTCCGCTCCGAATTCTTTTGACCATTGCCGCCTGCTCCTTCGCCATTCCGCTTCAAGCCCAGGGTGGCGCCACCCTCGAAATCAATCCTTTGCTCGTCGACTTCGGCCAAGTCGCCGAAGGCGGCCGGGGTCGGCAAAATCTCACCTTGACCAATTTGACGAATGCTCCGCTCGACATCACGGACTTCGATCAGACTGGCTCGGCCAGCTTCAGCCTCGACGTGATCGGCGGCGGGAAGCCTTGTGGTTCCCAGAATCCGCGACTCGCGGCCAACGACGATTGCACGATGGAAGTGAATTTCCTGCCCGAATTTCCCGAACAGGCCTCCGGCACCTTGACCTTCACGCCCAACGGCGACCCGAGCAAGGCCATCACCATCCGCCTTCAAGGCGAGACTCCGGATCAGGGCGGTGGTTGCAGCCTTCAGCCCAAATCCGGCCGTTTTTTCCGCAAATAAAAAAACCCAGGGCGTTGTCGCCCTGGGTTCAGCCCTAAGATCCCGCTAACTCAGAAGAACCAAGGCGCGCCGACGGCCACCGGTGCGACCGGCGATCCGGCTCCGCCTCGAATCGGCAAGGGCGAAATGAAGACCGCTGAAAGATAAACCCTGTCCTGGGCCAGCTTCTTAAGATCCAAGTTTTGAATCTGGTGAATTCCGGCCTGAGTCAGGTTGTTGTGGTGGACCGCGAAGGGCAGGCCCGGCGGCGTTCCCGCCGGCGGCGGCGCTTGTCCGGCGAGGAAGCCTTCGTTCACCGCATCGGTGAAGGGATTGTCCAGGCCCACCAAGACGATCTTCTTGGATTGGAGGTAGAGCGCGGCATCGTAGGAAAGTCCCGGACCGGCGCTATAGTACACGGTCTGGAAGGGATTGGGATTGTCGTCCTGCCAGAGCTCGCTCCAGCCGGTGTAGATGAATAGGACGTCGCCGGGCAGTAGCCCGCGCAGCTTCTGCTTGTGGATCATGTACTCGATATCCTCGGTGGTGATGAGCTCGCCGGCGGCCAGCGGCTGGCCGCCGTTCAGGTATTTGCGGGCGTCGAGCAGGAGAGCGGTGGTGACGATCGGCTTGCTCTTCTCGATGCCGAGCTTGAGCAGGCCGTCCGGCCCCTTGACCTGGTCCTGAGTGAAGCCGTTGTAATACAGGACTTGACTGCTGCCGGCCTCGGGGAGGTAGCCGAAATGGCCGATGGCGTCCATTTGGGTTCCTTGGTTTCCGATGTCGCCGGAGATGATTTCGCCGTTGCCGGCGTGAAGAGTCGGCGGCAGGAAGACGGTGGGATTGGAAGTTTGCTTCCAAGGCGCGGCGAAGGGCGATTGGGGCATGGTGCCCGAAAAGAGATGGGCCAGTCGATAAGCTTTGGCTCCCGGAATGATCATTTGAACCGCCGCTCGGACATAGGTGGCGTAGCCCTGGGTGTTGGTGTTGCCGGCCTCGTCGTTGGGGCCCCAGGGCGAAGCGGCTTGAGCCGTCGCCGCCGTCAGCCCGAAGGCTAGGGCGCAGAGCAGCCGAAATGTAGGACGTTTGAAGTGCATGACGTGCCTCCCTCAATGCTGGAACGCCGCCCTTACCCGGAGCCCTGGCGGAATTCCGTTGTTGGTCTTAATAGGCTTCGTGGATGGGAGGATCTTTGGACCTTGAGGGGGCCGGGTCAAGCCGGCGGGTAGAATGCTTGACTGTGATAACAAGGAAACCGGTGCAAAAAGGCGAAGGACCGAAACCGATCAAGCCAATTTTTTCGGCGGCAAAGATCGGCCCAGCGCCGGGTCGAGAAGAATCGTGAAAATCGCAGAGCAGCCAAACCGTCTTGCGCCAAACCGGTTTGTCCGGGGAAGCCTGACAGCAAAAATTTTCGCTGGGGGGCCGGTGATTTTTTGGCGAAACGGGCGCGGCGCTCAAAAAAGAGCGAAGCTCGTCAAAACTTGTAAGGGAAACTACTACACCCCTTCGGGACCCTTCCAGCTCATGGCATGGCGGAGCAATTCGGTGGCGTTGCTCATGTCGAGTTTCTTCTTGAGACGGGCCCGGTAGGTCTCGACGGTTTTGATGCCGACGCCCAGCTCCTCGGCGATGCGCCGGGTACCGATGCCTTCGCCCATCATCCGAAAGACTTGGAACTCGCGGTCGCTCAATCGGAGCACGGCGTCGCTGCCCGGAGCTTTCCGGTCCTCGGCATAGCGGTAGAGCATCTTTTTGAGCACCGGGAAGCTGATATAGGTCTTGTGCTCGGCGACTCGGCGAAGGGCGTGAAGGATGCGGTCGGAGGCTTCCTCCTTGACGATGTAGCCGTTGGCGCCGGCATCGAGGGCCTTCTGAGCATAGAAAGCTTCGTTCTGCATCGAGATGACCAAAATGCCCATGTCGGGGTGGCTGCGACGGAGCTTGCGGATCGTCTCGACGG
>JBIOXX010000084.1:0-3762 GCA_044869875.1 bacterium
TTGAGAGTCAGGGCAAAATAGGGTGGGACAAAGAAAAATGCGAAGCAAACGAAACTCAAGATCGAGGAAGTCACCGAAGGGCCCAGACCGTAGCGCATGGCGATGACGACGTTTAGACCCAGGTAGGTCATTTTCAGATTCACCAAATCAACGTGGGGATAGGTCCATTTGACGAGAAGGGTCCAGCCGCCCACCAATAGGAAAGCCCAGAGGTAAGCGGCCGACTGTCCGCGGCCGATGGATGTGAGTCGGGGTCGATCCATTTTCGCCTTCTGACTTAGCATAGGCCCCAAATCGCTGACCAGACCAAGCTCGGGCAAAAAAAATGGCTGTCCCGGGAATTCGGGAACAGCCGTTTTTTCGCCCAGAGAAGTCCTATTTGCCGATGGCCGCGCTAGCGCTAGCGATGGGCGCATTGAAAACGGCCTGGTTGAAGGCCGGCGCTCCGTGAGGTGTGGCCGAGGAGTGCAGCGCATATTCCGGATAGGCCGGAATTCCATGCTCGTGGAGGTCGATGCCTTGCAGCTCGCCGGCTTCGGAAACCCGGAGGAGGCCCATCGCCTTGACGGTGTACATCACCACCAAGCCGATCGCTAAGGTGGCGACGACGGTGATCGCGCTGCCAATGCATTGAGCGATGAGCACTTGAGTGCCTCCGCCATACAATAAGCCAGTCAAGGGCGCCGAATTGTCGGCGGCCAAGGGCCCGGTGACACCGTATTGACCCGAAGCGAAGAAGCCGAGGGAGAGCGTCCCCCAAATTCCGCAGACTCCGTGAACCGGTACCGCGCCGATCGGATCGTCGATTCGTAAGGCCTCGAGGGCATCGATCGCGAGGACGACGATGACACCGGCAATCGCGCCGATGCCGATCGATCCGGCCGGCGAAACCCAGTAGCACGGGCAGGTGATCGCGACCAAGCCGGCAAGAAAACCATTGACCGTGAAACTGACGTCCCAAGTCTTAGTTTTAGGATAGCCCCAGAACATCGCTGCTAGTCCCCCGGCGCAGGCTGCCAAGGTGGTGTTAGCGGCGACTCGGCCGACGCCCTCGAAATCCATCGCTGAGAGGGTGCTGCCGGGATTGAAACCGTACCAGCCGAACCACAGGATCAGTCCGCCGACCGTCGCCATGGTCAAGTCATGCGGCAGCATAGGTCCGCCGCCATCTTTCTTGAATTTGCGGCCGATTCGAGGTCCCAGCGCCAATGCGCCGCACAAGGCGACCATGCCGCCGATGGTGTGAACTACAGTCGAACCGGCAAAATCGTGGAAGCCCATGCCGAGCGTCGGCAAGAAGTGGTCCGCGGTGCCCATCAACGCCAGCAGTCCGTCCGGACCCCAGGTCCAGTGGCCGATGATCGGATAGATGAAACCGGAGACGAAGAAGCTGTAGATGAGATCGCCGACGAAGCCGGTCCGACCGATCATCGATCCCGAGGTGATGGTCGAGCAAGTATCGGCGAAGGCGAATTGGAAGAGGAAGAAAGCCAAGAAGGAAACGCCGCTCGAGCCGTAGGTCGCCGGAACTCCTTGGAGGAAAAAGTATTCCTTCCCGATCAGAGGCGATCCCGATCCAAACATGAAAGCGAAGCCCCCAGCGTAGAAGAGAAGACCGCAGAGACAGGTATCGACCACGCATTCCATCAAGACGTTGACCGTCTCGCGAGAACGACAGAAGCCGGCCTCGAGCATGGTAAAACCGGCTTGCATGCCGAAGACTAAGAAGGCCGCCACCAAGGTCCAGAGCGTATTGATCGGGTTGACGATGTCATTGCCGGTCAAGGCCGGTGCATCGGCGGCATTGACGTTGGTGCCGATGACCGTCGCGACCAGGTACATGATTCCGAATAGAAAGAAGACGCCTAGCGCCTTTCCGCTTAGCAGAAGATACCCATAGCGGCGCCACTCTGCGTCCTTAAGGCGCTTCCGCAGCCGCGACCATTTATTCATAACCATCTCCTTTCAATTCGGTTAACCGTTCATTAAGGCGATATTAATATCAGTCTAATTTCTGTTAATTTTTAGTTAAGCAATGTTTGAGCCAGACTCATTTCTCGCTTAACTAGCTGTTATTATTAATATCTCCTGTTTGAGGGAAAGAGGGAGGGATGCCTAAGTTTTAGGCTGATGCTCGGGCTGAGGGCAATTTCAGCTCAATTCATCGACTGCCGTAGATCTACCAGCAGCTGATCGGTGGCATCGAGCCGGATCAAGCCGCTGCGGGGAAATTCCAAGTCGGTGATGACGTAAACCGTGGCGCTCACGATGAGGACGAAAGCCAAGCGGTGGAACCAGTTGCGGCCCGGACTCTTCGACATCCCGTAACCCGCCACCGCCGCGCTGAGCAGGGCGATCACGAAAAGCAAGGCGAAGATCACCACCGGAGTGTGGGCTCGGGCCATCGCGGTTCGGGCATCGGTGACGTCGATCATATTATTCAAGGCCGGCAAAACGACCACCGCGGCGCTAGGATCGGTTTCCTTCAGACCTTCCACCGCTCCCGACCAAATTTTCTGCTGCAAGGCCTTCGACAACTTCAACTCTTGGACGACTTTTTCCATATTGGGAACGGCTCGATAGACGGCGATCCTTGCGTCAATGTAATCGCGAAAGGCTTGGCGCAGCTCCGGCTGAGCGGAGGGTGGCAAGAGGTCGAGCCGAAGATAGGCCGTGTTGACGTCGTTGGCTTCTTGAATGATGAGCTGGCGCCGATGCTCCAAGCGTTCCTGGGCCGCGCTGAAGGTGAAGGCCAAGAGCAAACCCAAGAGGGCGAAGATCGAGGCCTCGATGGCCCCGCTGGCGCTGTCGGCCAAATCGGGTCGGGTTCGCTTCTCTCGGATGCCGTAGACATAACCTAGCTCGATCAGCACCATGATGCCGATGATCAAGCCAAAGAGCAGCCAGGGAATCAAAGCAGGATGAAAGTCGCGCATAACTAATCTTCGACGAGCGATTCATATAAATCCAATGGAATCTGGGAGGCCATAGCCACTTCACAAAATTTCATATTTGCGGCCCCAACCCCATCTTTTTGGCGCTGGGGCTTTCTTTTTCCTCAATAATTTCAATGAAGCTCCCCCTGGCGATCGAGTTGCAATTCTGTCTGGCGATTCCGCAAGGGATCGAAACAACAACCGGGCACTCCACAATTGCCTATTAAAGGATGATCGTATGAAGACCCAATTGAAGAACAAACTGATGACTCTTAGCCTCGTTGCCATGAGCCTGGCTTTCGCCGGCAATGTTTTCGCGGCGACCCAAGAACTCGACTCTAAGGACTACCTCCGCGCCACCATTCCGGCGGCCTCGGCCGAAAGCGCCCGCCTGGTTTACGGCGTCGACGGCAATAAAGTCGAAGCCACCCTCGCCGATGGCGACGTGATCGAGCTTCACTCCGAACAGGTCCTCGACGAGGACAGCAAGTTGCTCGGCAACTTCTCCTTCCTCGGTTTCACCGATGACCTCGGGAACAACACCCTGAACATCAGCGGCATCGATCCTCTGGGATACGACATGGTCCTCGAGTTCAAGTCGACCGGCGAAGTCGTGGCTCTCGATGACAGCATTCCGGTGGTCTTAGAGGCCGAGGGAGCCACGGTTGAAGTGGTTCAAGGCGGCGGCATGGATGAGATCCAGCAGCCCGGCCCGAAGGTTTTCTTCGGCGCGGTGGCCCAGGATTTCCATCAGAGCGGCATCTTGGACATCCGCTTCTTCGTGACTCAGCCCGAAGTCGATAACCCCGACAACGGTGACCAAGAT
>JBIOXX010000085.1:0-3584 GCA_044869875.1 bacterium
ATCCTCTTCGGCCAGCAGCGCTTCCGGGTCGATCCGATCTTGAAGATCAACGACAATATTTCCTTCCACGCCCAACTCGACTTGCTCGATGACGTCATCTTCGGAACCAACGACGTCGAACAGCTCACCGTCTTCAACCCGGTGGTCGGAACCATTACCCTGCCCGGCGGCTCCGGTGCTTTCGGCGTGACCGGCCCGGCGGCCGGCGACATCGTCACCGGCGGTGGCGGAAGCTTGAACGTCCGCCGACTCTGGGTCGATATCCTGACCCCGATCGGTAAATTCCGCATCGGCCGTCAGCCCAGCAACTGGGGTCTCGGCATCTTCCAGAACGACGGCAACGGCATGTTCGCCAAGTTCGGCGACACCTTCGACCGCTTCCTCTATCTGGGCAAATACGATTTCTCCGATTCAAGCAGCTTGGCCTTCGCCCTCTTGGCCGACTTCGTCTTCAACGATCAGGAAGATCCGACCATCGGCCTGCTTGAGGACAGCATCGGCACCGTCAGCAACGGCACTTACCAATTGACCGCCGCCTTGATCTACAAGCGGCAGGATTGGGAGATCGGCACCTACTCCGGCGTTCGGCTCCGCGACGGCACCGGCCTCCGCGAAGGCACGGCCCTCAATGCCCAAGGCGAGGAAGTGCCGGGCGCGATTGACGGCAACACCCGGGCTTTCTTCTTCGACTTGTACGGCCAATACAAGAAAGGCCCCTACCGGGTCGCCGCCGAATACGTCTTCCTGGGCGGAACGATCGGCACCGGAGTCTGCATCAACGCCATCACGCCGACCGTCGGCATCCCCGACGTTCTGCCCAATCCGGTCTGCTTGGACGGCGACAACGATTTGCAGGTTCACTTGGGCGCCCTCGAAGTGGAGGGCAAATACGATTTCGGCGGCGAATGGAAGTTCATCGCCGGCATCGCGACCGGCGACTCCTCGCCGCTTTCGGAGCGGATCACTCAGTTCGGCTTCCGGCCGGATTACGAAGTCGCCCTGATGCTCTTCAACATGCCGCTCGGCACTTCGCCGGCCATCCAAGTCAACGGCGAGACCAAGCTCGGCAACTTGCCCATCACCTCCAACCGGGTGAACAACGCGATCTACGTCGGCGGCACCTATCTGCACCGCTTCGACATTTCCAACGCCATTCCTCAGGCTCAGTACTTCAAAGTCGGCGGCCACTTCCTCACCGCCTGGGCGCCCTCGCGGGTATTCGATATCGACTTCGCCGAGATCACCGGATTGCCGAGCTTGCCCCGGGTGGTCAATGAAAGCCGTTGGTACGGCATCGAAGCCGACGTCATCCTCGAAGCCAAGTTCTTCGAGCACTTGATCTGGAACATCACCGGCGGCGTCTTCATTCCCGGCGGCGTCTTTGACATCAAGAACGACGACTTCGCCAACGCGGTCCTCGACGGCAACCCGATCAACGCGGTCCAATTCGACCGGGCCTCGCCGGCTTACGCGGTGCGCTCGACCATCTTCATCGAGTTCTAGTGAATAAAAAAGGCGCCCGGACCCGAAAGTCCAAGCGCCCTTCTGCGTGAGAAAGTGAGAAGCCTTCCCAGCGCAAGAAAATCAATGTGCCGATATTTATAAAGATCGGCGCCATGCCTCTGAAGTTGTCTTCTTACCCAGAAATCCGAAGCTGAAGATCAAAAGAAATAGTAATTCCTCGGCCAAGCCAAAGCATAGGCTTTTCGGAGCTCGGCCTCAGAAAAGCCGGCCAAATTGGGAACCTGAGTGTTTTCCTCGACATGGGCGGTTTGACGCATGCCGCAAAGCACCGTCGACACCGCCGGCTCCATCAGGCAGAACTTGATCGCGGCCTGGGCCAGGTTTTGGATCTCTCCCCGCACCAAGAAAGAGAATCTTTCGGCTCGTTCGATCGTCTCGGCCAGCCGACCTTCCTTGAAATAAAAGTGTCGCCAATCGCTCTTGGGAAATTCGGTATCGAGCCGAAGCTTGCCGCTCAAACCGCCTTCATCCAAAGGCACTCGCACGATGACGCCGACGTTCTTCTCACGACAAAGCGGGAAGAGACGCTCGCGGGCGCTTTGATCGAAGAGGTTGTAGATGACTTGAATCGAATCGACCAGGCCGCTCTCGACCAAGCTCAGGCCCGAATCGGCCTGGTGGTCGTTGAGCGAGACGCCGAAGTGACGGATCTTGCCGGCGGCCTTCAGATCACTCACCGCCTTTTGCCAATCGCCCTGCTCCAGCCACTCCGGATTCCAAACGTGAAGCTGCTGGAGATCGAGCCGTTCGACGCCGAGATTCTTCAGCGAAGCTTCGGTTTTCTCGATCAAGTAATCGGCCGAGAAGGCCTCCTCGACTCGAATCCCCGACTGGGGCGGCCAGACCATGTTCTGGGGCGGACATTTGGTGGCGACATAAGGGCGATGGCCGGTCTCGCGCAGAATCCGGCCGATCAAGCGCTCGGCGTGGCCCTTGCCGTAGAGCCAAGCGGTGTCGATGAAATTGATTCCCTTCTCCAGTCCCAAGCTCAGGGCCCGAATCGACTGAGCGTCATCGCGGGCACCCCACATATAGCCCATGGCCCAAGTGCCATGGCCGATCTCGGAAACTTGGACGCCACTGCGACCGAAGCTACGATAAAGCATGACCGAAACTGTTCCGGGAATGGCTCGAAGCCAAGCGATTTGTGATTAGACGCTTCCCAAGGGGTCGGGAGTCGGGGCAAGCGGCGCCGGCACCGGAGTGGCCGGTGGAGGCACCGTCACGTCGGTGGGCGGGCTTTTTTCGCCGCCGACGTTTTGAACGAAGCGCAGCGTGTCGCCTTGACCGCCGGTGAGACGCATCCGGAAGGAGCCGTCGGAAGCGGCCACGACGTCGCGCTCGGTTTGATCGATCGGCGAATTGGGGCTGGTTTGAGCGTAAGCCACGCCGAAGAGCCAGCTTTCCCAGATACTGGCTTGGATGACCTGGCCGCCCTGGTCGAGGTTGGCGGCGCTGACCACGGCGTCGGGTAGAACCGAGCCGGGCTCGCCGATCACCGAAACTACGCCGGTGGGATCGGGACCTTGGATTTGCATGAGTTGGGAAACCGGAGCGGGAATCCCGACCGGCGGCGAGACGCCGCCGCAGCCGGCCAGACTTAGCCCCAGGAGCAGCGCGGCGAATAAAAGGCCGTGGCGAAACCCCCGCCAAACCATGCCTTTTCTCAATCTTGCCATGCGCACCTCTCCTGCAAGCGAAGACACTATGAATCGAGCCACCCCGCCTCGACAAGCGGATTTCCGGCTCCGGAACAAACGGAAAAAAAGGCCGCGCTCTCGATAACGATCGAGGGGCACTCCATACACCTCGACTGAAACCTTTGTGAACGCGACCTTAAATCTTTTTTTCAAAAAGCCCGTCGGCCTTATCCTCCAGGCCGGCGAGCTTTCCTTTAAAGCCCGGCTGCCTATGATCAGCGGGACTTTCTGGGTCGGGGATCTCTTTTTCTCGCCAACCTTCGTCCCTCTGCTAGAATATATAAGCAAGGTAAATGCCAAGTTTGCCGAAATTGGCCAACGAGTTGGCTCTTCCTCGATAAGAACATCCATCTAATTGAA
>JBIOXX010000086.1:0-6027 GCA_044869875.1 bacterium
AGCGGCAGCGCTGAGGATTCCGAAGATTTCAGCTATCAAAAACAATTGAAGCTGGTCGTCGACCACAAGAAATACGACGCCGGCGAAACCGCCAAGCTCTTTCTGGTCGGCCCGGTCAAGAACGGAAAGATCCTGCTGACGGTCGAAGGGCCGCGGATCCTCGAATACCAGGTCGTTACCCTCGACGGTTTCTCCAAGCAGATCGACCTGCCCTTGAAGAAGGAATGGATTCCCAACGTTTTCGTCAGCGCGGCTCTGATCGGCAACAAGGAATATTACGAAGGTCAGGTCGAGTTTCAGATTTCGCCCAAGGAGCATTACCTGACGGTGGAGATCAAGCCCGATGCCGCGCTCTACCGGCCGGCCGGCAATATCAATTATACGATCACCACCAAGGGCGCCGACGGCCAGCCGGCCCCGGCCGAGCTCTCGCTGGGCGTGGTCGACGAAAGCCTTTACGCCCTCAAGGCCGATACCACCAATATCAAGCAATTCTTCTGGGGACCGCGGCCTAACCGGGTGAGCGGCAATTACTCCTTCTCGGGCTACTACTCCGGCGGCATCGAGAAGGAAGATCAGAATCAGCTTCGCCGCAATTTCAAGGACACCGCCTATTGGTCGCCGATGCTTCAGACCAGTGCCGACGGCCAAGCCACGGCCAGCTTCACTTTGCCGGACAACCTTACGACGTGGCGGGCGACGGTCCTGGCTCATACTCCGGCCACCGCGGTCGGGCAGCAGATCAATCAGGTGATCAGCTCCAAGGATCTGATCGTCCGCTTGGCGACGCCGCGTTTCTTCACCGAGCGCGATAAGGTGGTCCTGAAGGCCATCGTCCACAATTACACCGATCAGCCCCAGACTGTGCAGGTCTCGCTGGGCACTGAGGGAATCGACTTCGCCTCGGCCAAGGACGGCGAGAACCGCAGCCTCACCATCGAGCCCAAGGGCGCTCAGTCCTTCGACTTCACGGTGCTGCCCAAACGGGCCGGCTCGGCCAAGCTCCAGCTCTTGGCCAAAAATGCGGCGGTCAGCGACGGCATCGAGCTCAAGATTCCGGTCCTGCCTCACGGCATCGCCGACCATCAATATGCTCAGGGCGAGATCGAGGCCGCGACCTCGGGCCACGTGCCGTTGAAGGTGACCCCGCAGACCGATCCCCAGCGGGCCAAGCTCAAGGTGACGCTGGACACCAGCTTCGTCGCCCAGCTGCTCGGCTCCCTGACTTATTTGGTCGACTATCCCTACGGCTGCGTTGAGCAGACGATGAGCCGGCTGCTGCCGGCGATCACGATCTCGCGGCTCTATGAATCGCTGGGCCTCAGCGATCCGATGCTCGAAAAGAAGCTGCCCAAGGTCATCGCCAAGGGATTGAAACGCATCGGCAGCTTCCAGCACTCCGACGGCGGTTGGGGTTGGTGGAAGCAGGACAACACCGATCCTTATATGACGGCCTACGCGATGTACGGCCTGATCCGGGCCAAGCAGCTCGGCGAGACGGTCGAGGATTCGGTGATTGAGAACGGCAAAGAAGCCCTCAAGAACTTGCTCAAGAACGGCACCACCCAAACCAACATCTTTATGCTGGGAAGGGAAGCCACCACCTATTTCATTCATTACGTGGCCTCGCTGGCCGGCGTCGAGAATACGCCGCCCCAGCCGCGGGCCGCCGGCTTCACCGACCGAATGGCCGAATCGATGTTGGTCTTGGCTCTGCAGGCCCAAGGCAACAACGACCGGGCCGAGTATTGGCGCCAGGATTTGGCGAAGTCGATTAAGTGTCAGGGCGGCCTCTGCCATATTCCGACCGGCGACAGCATCAATCGCTATTACGACGATACCGAGACGACGGCTTGGGGCCTGCTGGCGCTGCTCTCCGGACCCAATTCCGATCCGATCTTGAAAGACGGCATGGCCCGCTGGCTGCTGACTCAACGCCGCGGCGGTCTCTGGCGCCACACCCGGGCCACCGCCACCGTGCTCTATGCGCTCACCGATTACGCCAAGGGACAGCCGGGCGTGAAATCGGGCGTCAACGGGACGCTGACCTTGAACGGCGAGCTGCTCGAAAAGATCGCGGTGGCCGCGGCCCACTTCGTTCGCAACGTCCAGCAACCCAAGCTCAAGACCGGCAACAACGATCTCGCGATTGGAAATCTGCTGCCGACCCCGCTCTATTACCAGACCGATCTCACGACCTTCAGCCAGCAGGAAAACCTGGCGGCGGTCAGTCAGGGAATTAAGGTGAGCCGGGAATATGTCACCTTGGGCGACGTCACCGAAGACAATGCCGGCAACCGGTCTTTCAAGGCTGAAGCCTTGAAGGGCAAGGTCAAGAGCGGGCAAATCATCGGAGTTCGCCTGACGGTCGAGTCGGCCGAAGATCTGGCCTACGTCGTGATCGAGGATCCTTTCCCCTCCGGCTTCGAGGTGGTGGAGGGAATTACCTTCGATCCCAAGGTCGAGTATTATGCCGATTCCGAGAAGCGCGACGAGAAGATCGCCTTCTTCGCCAACTACCTCGGCAAGGGCGTCCACGTTTACAACTACGCCCTGCGACCGGAGCTGGACGGAAGCTTCCACGTCATGCCCACCGAGGCCTCGGAGATGTACCGGCCGGAGATGAGGGGCGCGGGTGGAGAGAACGTTTTGGAAGTGGAATGATATGAGTCGATCGAGGCAAATCGGAATTTTGGCGGGCTTTTCGGCGGTGACGCTGGCGGTCGTGGGGATCCTTTACGCCGCCCGGCCCTATCAGGTCCGGATGGCGGCCTTCGTCACCGATCTGACCGCCCGCAGCTTCGCCCAGCGCCGCAACATCGAAAAGGCTAGCATGTCTTTTTCGGAGACCGTTTTGAAGAGCGGCGAGACCTTCTCGCTCAATCTCGCCGCCGGGCCCTATACCGCCGAGCGCGGCTTCATGAACGAGCGCGGTTATTCCGAAGGCCGGCCCATCGTCACCAGCGGCGGCGGGGTCTGCCAGGTGGCTTCGACCCTGTTCAACGCCGCCCGCGAGGCCGGTCTCGAGATTCTCGAACGAATGCCCCACACCGGCCCGGTGTCCTCGGTGCCTCAGGGCGACGATGCCACCTTGGTCTACGGCTATGCCGACTTAAAATTACGCAACCCCCATGCTTATCCGGTGAAGATTGTCTCCCGGATCGGACAGGATCAGCTCCGCGTCGAAATCTGGGGCAAGGAGAAACCGCATGAGCCTCTCTAACCGAAAAATTTGCCTCGGGGCCCTGGCCTTTGCCTACCTCGTCAACCTGGGGGCGGCCCTTTACTTCACCAAGACGATCTCAACTTTGCACTCGGCTTGGCTGATGACCTTTCTCTTGGCCGGGGTGGGACTGGCGGTGGGCTTCGGTTTCTCATTGATCTCGGAGAGCGCCTCAGCCGGCACCCGCTTGGTCGTCGCCTTGGTTTTTGCCGGGGTCCATGGTCTCTTGGCTTATGCCTTGTCGCACTACTACTTTCAGCTTCCCTGGCAGAGCGCGCTGGCCTATCCGGTGGGCGCCTTGGTGGCTTGGGTCGTCTTCGCTCTCTTGATTTGCCGCTATCCCAGCGGGATCAGCGCGGTGGTGGCGGCGGCCTTTTTGGCCTTGGGCCTGGTGGTGGCGCTGCGGCTCGGCGGAGTCTGGGGCGGCTTGATTTACAGCTTGGGCCTGCTCAATTCGGCCCTTCCCGGAAATCGTTGGCTCGAAGCCCGCGACGAAGTTGCCGGTGAGCTCTGGCGCCGGGCGCTGTTTTTCGCCGCCTTGCTGGCCGCCGGCCGGGCCGCGATTCAGTATTATTTGCTGCAGAGCAACTACGCGGCCCTCGGCGTCGTCGTTACCCTGCCTTACACTTACATCGGGCTCTTCGCCGGCATCTTCCTCCCGGCCCTGCTCTGGGTGGCCTCGCGCGAGCGCTGGCTCCATCCGGCTCTCTTGCTGGTGCTGTTGGGCGTGATTTTCCCGCTGGCGCTCGGTGTCTTCATCCACGTGCGGCCCTTCGCCGCCTACCTGTTGGGCTTGACCACGGCCTCCTTTCTCTTCGGCCTGCTTTTCGTCGACACCTATGCGATGGGTATTTTGACTTATCTCAACCTCGGCGTCGGCGTCTTCGGCCTGCCGCTTTTTACCAAGCTCTCGGGCTTGAGCCGGGTGATGCGGCTCGAGATTCTGGGCGTGCTGGTGATCATGCTCTTTCTGATCTTGGCCTTCCTCACGCCGCGGTCGCCCCTGCCGGCGCCGCGTGAAAATGCCTCGTGATCCGTCGCTGTCTCGCCCTTCTTTTTCTGCTCGGGCTCTTGCCTTTTGAAAGCCGGGCCCAAAGCGAAAATCTCCCGCTCTTCCGCCAAGAAATGGGCCGGCAAATCAGCCGAGCCTTGCATCGTCGCGACGGCCTCGTCCTTTGGCTCGACCGGCAAAGCGGCGAGCGCTGGGTCTTTGGCGATGCCGAGCTTCTGAAACAATCCTTCCTTCCCGGTTCCTGGCTCAAGCTGATCGTTGCCGAGAGTGCCGCCGGCCAGGGTCTCGGTCCGAAGTATTTCTGCAGCGGCCAAGATAAGATCGGTGGAAAGAAGCGCCACTGCTGGACTCATCGTGGCCATGGAAGCTTGGACCTGGCTCAGGCCTTGGGGATCTCCTGCAACCTCTATTTCGAAAAGCTGGGTCTGAGTCTCGGCTATCCGGCCCTACGCTCGGCTTTGATTCAGGCCGGCTTCGCTTCGGCCGCGGCCTTGCCGGAACGGCCCGGCGAAGTAGATCCGGCGCTGCTCGCGATCGGCGACGAGCCCCGATTCGCGGTGACGCCGGAAGAGGCCTGGACCTTTTGGCTGAGTTTCACCCAGCGCCTCGACCGGCCGGACTTGAGCGTCCTGCGCCAAGGCTTACGCCGCGCCGTCAGCGAAGGTACCGCCCGCCAGGTCTCGGATGCCCGGCTCGAAATCCTGGGTAAGACCGGGACCGGCGATTCGCTGCAGAAATCCTACGCCACCAACGGCTGGTTCCTCGGGGCCTATCCGGTCGAGAAGCCGCGCTGGCTGCTTCTGGTCTTTTTGAAAGAAGCTCACGGCTTCGCCGAGGCCTCGAATTTAGCCGAGAAGATTTACCGCTTGGCCGAGAATTTCGAGGTCTTACGATGAAGCGCTTCTCGGCCTTGCTGATCGCCGGTATTCTTCTCTTTCCCATCTTTGCCTTGGCTTCGACTTTGAGGGTCCAGGTCCTTTCCAAGTATCGATTCGATTCCCTCGAGGTGCGGGGCGAGAGCTTGCGGATTCGCGGCTTCAAGCAGGGGAGGGAAATCGATTTGGGCGCGCTAAGCCCGGCCAAAATCGCGGTGGCCGGCGATCGGGTGGACTTGGAAGGCAAAGGGCGTTTCGAGCGGCTGAACTTAAGCCCCGGCGCCTCGGGCCTCGAGATCAAGATGAGCGACGTTTCCGAAAAAGGTCCCCGCCGTTTCCGCGGCGAGCTCGAGGTCCGGGTTCGGGCCGGCCGGCTCTTTTTGGTGGAACGGCCGGAGCTGGAGGATTACGTCGGCGCGGTGCTCAGCGCCGAGCTGCCTGAGGAATTTCCGCTCGAAGCTCAGAAGGCCCAAACGGTGCTGGCTCGAACTTATGCCGTCGCCGAGCGCGGCCGCCACGGCGCCGAAGGTTTCGATCTCTGCGACTTGACCCATTGCCAAGTTTACGCCGGCCTTCCATCTCCTTCCTCGAAGCAGGAGGAGGCGGTCCGCAGCACTCGGGGCAAGATCCTCACTTATCAGGGCAAGCCGGCGACGGCGCTTTTCCACTCGACCTGCGGCGGCCATACCAGCCCCAACCAGCGGGTCTTCGGTGGCCGGCCGCTGGCTTATTTGCAAGGCGTCGCCGACGGCGATTTCTGCGCGGCCTCGCCGCACTCGCGGTGGACGGCCGAGATTCCACTGGAGCAGCTCGCGGTCCTGCTCGAAGCCGGTGGTTCGCCGCCTTTTCGCGGCGAGGTCACCTCGATCCTGCCCTTCGACCGCGAGCCGGCTGGCCGGATCTTCAGCCTCGAATTG
>JBIOXX010000087.1:0-3765 GCA_044869875.1 bacterium
TGCCGACCAAGATCATCGGGATCGGCTTCAACTATAAGGGCCACGCTACCGAGCTCCATGCCAAGCTGCCCGAAGAACCCCTTCTCCTGCTCAAGCCGCCCAGCGCCTTGAACGGGCCCGAAGAACCAATCCACTTGCCACCGAGCTCCCAGCGAGTCGAGTACGAGGGCGAGCTCGCAATCGTCATCGGCAAGCGCTGCAAACATCTGAATGAATCGGAAGTGAAGGAAGCGATCTTGGGCTACGCCTGCTTCAACGACGTCACCGCCCGCGATCTTCAATTCAAGGACGTCCAATTCGCCCGGGCCAAGGCCTTCGACACTTTCGCCTGCTTCGGCCCCTGGATCGAGACCGAAATCGATCCCTCCGATCTCAAGCTCGAAACCCGAGTCAACGGCGAGGTCAAGCAGAGCGCCCGAACCTCGGAGCTCCGCTTCTCGGTCCCCAAGCTGGTCAGCTTCGTTTCCCAAGTGATGACCTTGGAACCGGGCGACGTCATCAGCACCGGCACTCCCGGCGGCACCGGCCCGCTCAAGCAGGGCGACAAGGTCGAGGTCGAGATCGAGGGCATCGGAACCTTGGTCAATCCGGTTTATTAGGAACGAGAATCCCAAGGGCCAGTGCTATCCGCTGTTGTGCCGTCAGCGTGGCTTCGCGGACCGCCGGATCGGAATCGGTCATCCTTCGCTCCAACTTCCGGGTCCGCAGCACATTGATGAAGCTCGGTTCGGAGCTGAGCAAGCCTCCCAAAATCGTGACCGCCCGCTCGCGAATTCGCCCATCGTGACTTTTCAACATATCTTCAAAATGCAGGATCCGGCTCGGCCAGTGCTGGCGAGGAAGCCGATCCATATTATTATCTACTGCAGTCATCGCATAGATTCGAACCCTCGGATCGGAATGGAAATAAAGCTGCTCCAAGGCTTGGACTCGGCCGGTCTGATCTGAAGGCTCCAAGCGCGAGATCATGTCGCCAAAAAAAGGGATGAAATGAAAATCCTCGCAGTGTTCCGGCAAGGTCTTCTCGAATTCGACCACGATTTGTAAACGCTCCCGGGGTTGAAGGCTGCGGAGCGCGCGATTAAAGGGCAAGGATTTGAAATGACCGACATCGCCGTTTTTCGCGAAATACCGGGCCAGGCCGCGCAAATGTTTCAGCCGCCGCTCCGGCGCCAGGAATTCGGTCATCCGCACTAGACCGCGAAAGGCGGCTTCCTGCACTCGGCGCTCCGGATCGCGGGACAGCCGCTTGAGATCGGGAATTCTCTGAGTCAGCTCCTGGCGCGGCCAAAAGGCGGCGTTGTGATCGAAGGCTTGGGTGGCCAGCTCTCGTACCCAAGGATTCGGATCCAAAAAACCACGGTCGATGCGGGCAAGCTGCTTCATCCGGCGGAAGGGACTTAACCCGGGAACCAGTCGGTCGAGAAAAATGAAAGCATAGGCACGGCGATTCATCGCCGGATCCACGAAGAGCGGCCCGATCTTCGCAGCGACTATTCGAAACTCCCGGGGGCTGAATTGAGACTTGAGCCGCTTGAATTCCGGAAAAGCTCGCCAGGCCTCGGGCAATAACTCATGATCGATCAACTCCTCGAGGCGACTGAGGCCTTGCTTCCGGCTTTTCTTCGTCGCGGCCGAGGCCGAACCTCCCCGGCTCAAGGCCACCGTCGATTCCCAGCTCCCACGCTCTCCAGGCAACCCTGAAATTCCCTTGGCGCCGGCCAATTGAAACGCTGGGAAAAAGCTCTCGGGGCCGCTCGAATTTGTCGGCCGGACCCTCTCGGCTCGGAGCTCGAGCTCGCGAAGAAATCGAGCGTAAGGCCGGCCGAGCAGAGATCGGCCGAGGCGGGTACCGGCGCTCAAGCTCAGCATCGAGGTCAAAGCCTCACCCAAGGCGGCGCTTCGACTCAACTCGGGACGAAGTCCGATTTTTTCTTCCAAGCCTTGAGCGGTGAGGAGCCCGGCAAAGAGGCCGAATGAACCAAGAGCGCTGGGCGGCAAACCTAGGCTTTTCGCCATCCCCTGGCCGCCCGCACCAAAGACTTTGAACAAGCCCAGGGTCAGGGCGCTTCGGGCGATGTCGGTCGAAAGATCCGAGCTCAGTCTTTCGCCGGAAAGCGCCAGCATCGCCCGCGACGAGGTTGCAAAAACCGGAGCCTCGAGGAGAAAAGCGCCGGCGCTGGCGGTCCAGCGGGCCCCGAGGCCGCGAGTCCAAAGCGCGGTGCGCGGATTCGCCAATAGGCGGCCGAGCAAAGCGCCGCGGCTCAAGCCGTAAACCGCCGAGCCGGCCATCATCGGCAAAATCGTCTGGGGCTGGAAAACTTCGCGCCTCAAGCGGCGAAGCTGAGTCTCGAAGGCCGCGCCGAAATCGCCCTGACCTTCGAGCGCCGCCTTTCGAGCCGCTGCTTTCTTGTCCTCGGGCAAGAGCGCGTAAACGCGAAGCGCGGCCTCTTCCCGGCCCGAGCCCTCGAGCCGGGCGGCCAGCGAGATCAGGCCGTCGCGGCGCAGCTCGGAGTCCTGTTCGCGAGCCAGGGATTGGAGCTCGGCCAAGGCGGCCTTGCCGTAAATTTTCTCGGATGGGAATTGTTGGGTTTCGGAAAGAAGGCTGGCGACGGGATTTGCGCTTGGGGCTTGGACGTCCATGGATTTCTCCGGAATTCCGAGCCGAGGCCCTTCTCGCCGATTGTGAAGCCGGGGTCAAGAGGCTTTGGCGGGGCGTCATCCTGAGGAGCAAAGCGACGAAGGATCTCATACCGCCTTGGTGGGTATGGTCCCTTGTGCCCGTAGTTTGGGTATTCGCTGGCGCTCAGGATGACAGTGCCGTTAAGAAATCCATTACTAAGCGCCCCAAAGCCTCGGGCTTTTCGTGGTGGGCCATGTGTCCGCAATCCGGAATTTCGGCCCGGCGGGTGCCGGAGGGGAATTTGCTTTCGAGGAGGGCTTTTTCGGCCCCGAAATCGGCCTCACCGAAGCGCAGCGCCATTTCGGTTTTCTCGGCCGAAACCAGGAAGCAGCGGGCTTGGATTCGCGACCAAACCGCGAAATGGGCCTCCCGGGGCAGCCAGTAGGGATCGAGCAGCTTGTGGTTGGGGTCGGCCGCCATCGTCCAGCCGCCGCGAACCTTTTTGGCCAAATGCCGGGCCAAGAATAGAGCTCGGTCCGCCGGCAGCCGGGGATTGGAGGTCTGGAGCCGAGCGGCGAAGGCCTCGAGGCTCTTGAAAACGCGAAAACGCTGGGTCCCAACTCCTTCGATCCAAGCCCGGGCTCGATCCGGTGCGGTTTCGCTCTTTCGGGCCGGATTCAGATAGCCTTCGACGTTGATCAAGTGCGAAACCCGCTCCGGAAAGGTGCCGGCATAGATCGAGGCCACCATCCCGCCGAGCGAATGGCCGAGCACCCGGACCGGCCGTTTTGGCGAGAGCTTGGCGAAGAGCTCATGGAGGTCGGCGACGTACTCATAGAAGAAATAGCCGAGCCGGCTCTTGGCATGCTCGCTCTTGCCGAAGCCCCGCATGTCGGGGGCGATGCAGTGGAATTTCTTGGCCAGCGATTCGGCGACGAATTCAAAGCCGGCGCCGGTGTCGAGCCAGCCATGAATGAGGAAAAGCGGGGGAAGCTTGGGAGAACCCCAAGCGTAGAGTTGCTGGCGAAGGCCATACGCCGTTGCTCTCGTACGTCGAGGCCGTGTCGCCGACGTTGCGGCCGCGCCTCGAGGCGCTGACGGGACTCGAGGCGCCGCGCGAGGAGGCCCTCGACGTCGAGCTC
>JBIOXX010000088.1:0-3654 GCA_044869875.1 bacterium
GGTCGCGACCCAGGCCTGCGTCGCCTGATCCGGCGCGCCCGGCATGCGTCCCATCCACGCGCCGAGAAGCGTCGCCGCCGCGCTTCCAGCGAGCGCCGGCCAGCCCAGTTGAAAGAACCCGAGAACCGAATAAAAGGCGGCCCAGAAGCGCGGCCCCGGCCTGAGGCGCATGATGCCGCCGAAGATCGGCTCGCCGGTATACAGCCCCCTTACAAAGGAGAGGGAATAGGAAGAAGAATGGCACGCAGAAAAATCTCTCTCATTGGCGCCGGCAACATCGGCGGTGAGCTCGCCCAAAGGGTGATGGAAAAAGAGCTTGGCGACGTCGTCCTCCTCGACATCATGGAAGGCGTTCCTCAGGGCAAGGCCCTCGACCTGATGGAAGCTCGTCCGATCGACGGCTCCGACTCCAACTTGATCGGCACCCAGGATTACAAGGATATCGAAGGCAGCGATGTCATCATTGTCACCGCCGGCCTGGCCCGGAAACCGGGCATGAGCCGCGACGACCTCTTGGCAAAGAACATCGGGATCATCCGGGTCGTCGCCGAGAACATCAAGAAGCACGCGCCCCAATCCTTCGTCATCGTCATCAGCAACCCGCTCGATGCCATGGTTTACTCAATGCAGAAGATCACCGGCTTTCCCCATCACCGGGTGGTCGGCATGGCCGGCGTCCTCGATTCGGCCCGCTTCCGGACCTTCGTGGCGATGGAGCTGGGTGTGAGCGTGAAGGACGTCACCGCGATGGTTCTCGGCGGCCATGGCGACGACATGGTGCCGATCATCCGGCTCTGCACCGTCAACGGCATCCCGATCCAAGATCTGCTCTCTCCCGAAAAGATCGACGCCATCGTCAAGCGCACCCAATTGGCCGGCGGCGAAATCGTCGCCCTGCTCAAGACCGGCAGCGCCTATTTCAGCCCGGCGGCCGCGGCCATCGAGATGGCCGAGAGTTTCCTCAAGGACAAGAAGCGGGTCCTGGCCTGCGCCGCCTATCTCAAGGGCGAGTACGGCATCGAAGGCTACTACATGGGCGTGCCGGTGGTGATCGGCCAAGGCGGCGTCGAGAAGGTCATCGAGGCCAAACTCAATGCCGAAGAGAAGAAGGCCCTGCTCGTCAGCTACGAGCACGTCAAAACATTGGTCGACTCGATAAAATTATGAAAATCCACGAATACCAAGGCAAGCAGCTACTGAAGAAATACGGCGTGCCGGTCCCCGAAGGCTTTTTGGCCATCGGCGCCGAAGAGGCCTATCGCCACGCCAAAGCGCTGGGCGGCGTCACCGTCGTCAAGGCTCAGATCCATGCCGGCGGCCGGGGCAAGGGCGGCGGCGTCAAGGTCGCCAAGACTCCCGAGGACGCCAAGACTTACGCCGGCCAGATCCTCGGCATGATGCTTCGCACTCACCAGACCGGGCCCGAAGGCCAAGAAGTCAAGAAGGTCTGGATCGAGAAGGGCAGCAACATCGAGAAAGAATACTACCTCGGCATGGTCCTCGACCGTTCCACCTCGCGGGTCACCTTGATGGCCAGCACCGAGGGCGGCATGGAGATCGAGGAAGTCGCGGCCAAGCATCCCGAAAAGATCCTCAAGGTCGCGATCGATCCGGCGGTGGGTTTTCAATCCTACCAAGGCCGGGAGCTCGGCTTCGGCTTGGGTTTGGCGGCGCCGCTGGTCAACAAGCTGGTGAAGTTCTGCGCCGCGCTGGCCAAGTTCTACATGGAAGCCGACTGCTCGCTGCTCGAGATCAACCCCTTGGTTCTCACCAAGGAAGGCGATTGGCTGGCCCTCGACGCCAAGATCAACTTCGACGACAACGCGCTCTTCCGCCACCCCGAGTATGAAGACCTCCGCGACTTGGACGAAGAGAATCCCAACGAGATCGAAGCCAAGAAATTCGACCTAAGCTACATCAGCCTCGACGGCAACATCGGCTGCATGGTCAACGGCGCCGGCCTGGCGATGGCCACGATGGACATCATCAAGCTCTTCGGCGGCGAGCCGGCCAACTTCCTCGACGTCGGCGGCGGCGCCACCGCCGAAAAGGTCACCGCGGCCTTCAAGATCATCCTTTCCGATCCCAACGTGAAGGCGATCCTGGTCAACATTTTTGGTGGCATCATGAAGTGCGACATCATCGCCACCGGCGTGGTGAGCGCGGCTCGCGAGCTCGGCCTCAAGGTGCCGCTGGTGGTTCGGCTGCTCGGGACCAATATGGAATTGGGCAAGCAGATCCTCGCCGAATCGGGCCTGCCGATCATCTCGGCCGACCGAATGGACGAGGCCGCCGAGAAAGTCGTGAAGGCGGTGAAGGGTTAATATGAGCGTCTTGATCGATAAAAACACCAAGGTCATCACCCAAGGCATCACCGGCTCGACCGGCCAATTTCACACCCGAGCCTGCAAGGAATACGGCACCAAGATGGTCGCCGGCGTCACTCCCGGCAAGGGCGGCCAGGATTTCGAAGGGATCCCGATCTTCGACACCGTTCGCCAGGCCAAGGAAAAGACCGGGGCCGACGCCTCGGTAATCTACGTCCCGCCGCCCTTCGCGGCTGACGCCATCCTCGAGGCGGTCGACTCCGAGCTCGATTTGGTGGTCTGCATCACCGAGGGTATCCCGGTCGTCGACATGATCCGGGTCAAGCGGGCGATGGAAGGCCGCAAGACCCGCTTGGTCGGTCCGAACTGTCCCGGCGTCATCACGCCCGGTCAAGCCAAGATCGGCATCATGCCCGGCCACATCCACATGCCCGGCCCGGTCGGCGTCGTCTCGCGGAGCGGCACATTGACGTATGAAGCGGTGTACCAGCTCACCGAGCTCAAGATCGGCCAATCGACCTGCATCGGCATCGGCGGCGATCCGGTCAACGGCACCAACTTTATCGATTGTCTCAAGCTCTTCAACGAGGATCCCAAGACCGAAGCCATCGTCATGATCGGCGAGATCGGCGGCTCGGCCGAGGAAGAGGCCGCCGAGTACGTCAAAAAGAACGTGAAAAAGCCGGTGGTCGGTTTCATCGGCGGCATGACCGCTCCGCCGGGCAAGCGGATGGGCCATGCCGGCGCCATCATCTCCGGCGGCAAGGGCACGGCCACCGAGAAGATCGCGGCTCTCGAAGCCGCCGGGATCAAGGTCAGCCGCTCGCCGGCCGAGATCGGCAAAACTCTCCAATCGGTTTTTAAGAAATAGGAAGGAATGTTTTATGGCAAAAGAACGCACCCTCTCGATCGTCAAGCCCGACGGCGTGGAGAAGAACGTGATCGGCGAATGTTTCCGCCGCTTCGAGCAAGGCGGCCTCAAGATTGTCGCCTGCAAGATGATCCACATGGACCCGAAGAAGGCCGAAGGCTTCTATGCGGTCCACAAGGAGCGGCCTTTTTTCGCCAGCCTGGTGAAGTTCATGACCCGCGGCCCGGTGCTCGTCTCGGTCCTCGAGGGCGAGAACGCCATCGCCAAGAACCGCGAGATCATGGGCGCCACCGATCCGGCCAAGGCCGCCCCTGGCACCATCCGCAAGGACCTGGCCTCCAACATCGAGGAAAACACGGTCCACGGCAGCGATGGTGCGGATACCGCGAAGTTCGAGATTTCGTATTTTTTCGAGAATTCGGAAATTTTCTCTCGTTAATCGCGCTGTCATCCTGA
>JBIOXX010000089.1:0-4230 GCA_044869875.1 bacterium
GAGCTCGACAAGCTCGAGAAGCAATTGGGCCAGGGCAATATCGACGCCGAAGCCTATGAAAAGCTCCAGAGCCACCGGCTCAAAGAGCAGGCCCGGGTTCAGGCCGCCTCCGAAGTTTAAGTCCCCATCCCCCACAAAATTTTCCTGTCCAAGCCCCAGGCTTAGGTTTAAAAAATCCTCCCCAAACGAAAGAGAGGATCTATCGTGAAACCGCGCGGTCCCTGGAGAGTTCCTGCCTGTCTTGCTCTGCTCTTGATCTTCAGTCTCGTTCTTGGAGTTGGCGGCTGCCGCAAGAAGAAGAAAACGCCGCCCAAGCCAAAATCAGCACCGGTAGCAAGCGCGCTTCCCGAAGAAGCTCTCCCCACTCCGCCAGCCAGCCCTCGCCCAATGGGAACACCGGCGGCCCCGTCCAGCCCTCAGCCCCAAGCGACGGCCATTCCCAAACTACCGGCCTCAAGTCCCGGGCCGGGACCAGTGGTGACTCCGCTCCCAGGGGTCGGCCTACCCCAAGCTGAGAGCCAGCCCATCGAAAGTATGCCGACAGGCGGTCTTCTCCAAATCGGCGGACCGATCAAGACCGCCGAAGGAACGACCCTGGTTTTGAACCAAGTCCAGTGGAACGGAACCGCGGCGGCCGGGAATAAATTTCTTTGGACCCTCGTTTCGGGCCCGGCCGACAAAATCCGGATCGACAAGGTTAGCGACCTGCGGCCTCGAGTCACCATCGGTAATTTGGAAGCTCCGGCCGAATGGCTCCTTCACCTTCAAGCCAGCGATGGTCGAAACAATGCCGAGGGCGATCTGAAGATCAGTGCCTTCCCGGCCCGCCTCCAAGCCAAGCAAAGAGTCGGGGGCGCCTGGGTTGGCGTCAAGCGGATGGGCGACAAGTGGGTCGCGGCTCGCGGTGAAGAGGTGGAGATTTATAACCCCGATTTTTCCCCGCTCGCTAAATTTGATACCGGTCGGACCATCACCCAGTTTTTTGCCGGACTCGACGCTCAAGGAAAGGGTGGGGTCTATGTCCAAGCACCGGAGGGGAACTGGGCCTTCTTCAAGTCCGATCCGGTCGAGGGTGTCAAGAAGGTCGAGTTCCCTCAGTTGGGTCGAAGCGTTCGCCGACTCTTCCCCTTCGAGTCGGAGGGGGTCCGCTACGTCTTCGCCCTCCTCGAACGGAACATCGAGCTTTGGAGTTTGGCCGAGCCGGACCATCCCCGGCTCAAAACCAGCCTCGGCAATTTTCTGAAAAATCCGCTCTACTTGGCGGTGGCCCAAAGGACGATTTACGTCGCCGAGGAAGACCAAATTCACCTCATCGATTACTCGACCGGGAACCTCATTGCCTCCCTTCCTTCGGGTGGATCGGTCACTGGGCTGGCCACTTATTCGATCGACGGAAAGGAATCTTTGTTGGTCGCGATCGGCAAAGATCGGACGACTCAGGGCCGAAAAGACTATGGCGTGCGACTTTTTGAGGTCCTGCCCGGCGGTCGGCTCGGTGCCGAACAACGTCTCAGTTTGGGAGACCAATCTCCCATTAGCCGCGTTCTGGTCGTCCCTGAAGCTGGTAAAGCCCTTCTTGTTGCAGGAGAAGAGGGCAATCTGAGCTTACGTATGCTCGATTTGAGACAAAGAAAAGAAATTTCGCTGCAAGGCGAAGCCGCCCAGGGATTGATGGCCGGGACCGAATTGAACACCGGCCGGATCGGCGATCAATCGGTGGCTGCCATTTCCGACGGAAACCAGCTCCGAGTTTTGGCCTTCAAGCCGGCCGGCGAGGGAGTCTACTCGGTCGCGAGCTTGAAAAATTTTCCGAGTATCCTGAGTGCGGCATGGGTCAAGTCGCGACCCAACGGAAGTCTAATTTGGGTCGGCGACGAAGGTACCCGAAACGGGGGCGCCTTGGTCGAAATCGAAGACGCCCAGTTCAAAGTCGGCCGGGCTTGGAATGCTCCGGCCGGAAGCTTTCCGGCCCATGCCGATTTTTGGACCGGCGGTCCCCTGAGTCCGCTGCTCTACCTGGCCGAAGAAAATAGCTCCCTCCAAAAAGGGGCGGCTGAGGGGATGCTCGGCTTGGTCGAGGAAGCTAAGAAAGGGCAGGGCCCCGAACTTTCCAAGCCGGTCTATGGGAACCGGAGTCCCCAGGGCCTGATTCGGGGGGCGGGGATTGGAGGCCACAGTAGCGAAACCGGTTTGCGGATCGTGACGGCCTTGAGCCGGATTTCGGGCAATGCCGGAAATGCCGGTTTGGCGATTTTGGAAAAGGAGGCCGCTCAGGTGCCGAAGGCTTTTCTGACCCAAGACCTGGCCCAGAAGCTGACGGTGATTCCGCTTCCCGATGCCCGGGATGTGGTCTTGAGTCCCGACGGCAAGGCGGCCTTCGTCGCCGCCGGCACCCATGGGGTGGTGGCGGTCGATTTGGAAAAGAAAGCCGCAGTGGCCCGAGTCAGTCTTGGCACCGAGGATTGGATCGCTGATCGAGTCCTCTTGGGGCAGGGTGGAGATCTTTTATTGGCGCTTTTCGTGAATCGAGGGAATCGCCAGGTCCTGCTGAAGACCTTCGGTGTCGCCGCCAACTACCAGATGCAGGAGTACGGCAATCTGCCGGGCCTCCCCTCGGTCAATACCGTCGAGGGGGTGCGGGCCCCGCGGCCGGCCCTGACCGACGATGACCTCTACCTCTTCATTCCGACTCAGGCCCGGACCCTGGGGGTTTTCAATTTGAGCAATCCGGCGGCCCCGGCCAAAATCGCCGAGCTCGAGGTCGAAGGTGACATTCGGGGAGTCAGCCTGGCCAACCGCTTCAAGGACGTGTTTTTGGCCTTGGGCGCGGCCGGAGCGGCGAAGTTGGAGTTCGGCTTCTAGGGATTTTTTCTTCGGCGTAGTAAAGACAGACCCGGGTCAGGGGACAGACCTCGCAGCGTGGGTTCCGGGCCGCGCAAAGCCCCCGGCCATGGGCGATGAAGAGGTGATGGGCCTCGCTCCATTCCGACCGCGGGATGGCCTTTTGCAATTCCAACTCAACTTGGTGGGGATTCTTTCCCGAAGCCAGACCCAGACGGCGTGAGATCCGGAAGACATGGGTGTCGACCGCGATGGCCGGAACGGCGAAGGCGTTGGACACTACCACATTCGCCGTCTTGCGCCCGACGCCCGGCAATTGAGTCAGCGCTTCGAAATCTTCGGGCACTTTTCCGCCATGTTTTTCCACCAGCATCCGACAAGCCTGGAGAATGTTTTTAGCCTTAGCTTTGTACAGACCACAGGTTTTAATGTAGGAAGTGAGGCCTTTTTCTCCCAAGCTGAGAATTTTCTCCGGTGAATCGGCGACGGCGAAGAGTGCCGGCGTGACGAGGTTCACCCGCTTGTCGGTGCATTGAGCGGAGAGAATGGTGGCGATCAGGAGCTCGAAAGGGTTCCGATAATCGAGACCGCAACGGGCGTCGGGATAGAGCTTGCGAAGCTCCTCGAGAATTTTTTTGGTCTTGGCGGCGGGCACGAATTTCTAAATGTAGGCGTATGCGGACTTGAACCGCAGACCTCCTCGATGTGAACGAGGCGCTCTAACCAACTGAGCTATACGCCTATGCGCCGACCCCCGTCGGTAAGTGAAGGGGGTCTTCAGCTAGAAGCTCGCCTTCCTTAGCGCCGTCGTTAGCTGAAAGCAAGCTTAGCCATCGGCCTTGATGGCTCCAAACACCACTCCCACGGCGCTTTTGCGAAAATTGAGGCTTCTTGTCCTCGAGGGAGATTGCGTACAGAAAATAAATACCTAAAAAACAAAGAGAATTTTCTTGGGAGTCGCTCCAGCGTTTGGCAACGCGATTGCTTAAGTGTTCCAGCATGACCAAGACGGCACAGCAGAGAATCCAAAATAACCGTGAAGGAAGCAGCTACGAGGTTCTGGAAGGCATCCACCTCGTAGGCGAGGAGGCTCCTTCCTCCGCGGTCGATTCGCTGTGGCGCCGGGCTTGGGGCGAAGAAGTTCGTCAGGTTCAAGCTCGGGCCAATTCTAGCAAGCCAATGGTTCGCGGTTACGTGGGGGGACTGAAGAAGGTCCTGGGTTGATCCAGGGGGAAGCTTCGAAGGGATAACGAAGCTAAAGGATGGTTAAGGGAAAGCCGATCTCTAGGGGAGATCGGCTTTTTTATTTTCGCGTCATAAAAATTATCACCACCATCTTGTGATTTTCATTTCAACTTACTATTCTCCAGACCGAAGCGGCTGCAATGG
>JBIOXX010000090.1:0-3996 GCA_044869875.1 bacterium
CAGACCAAGATCGCGGCCTTGGCTCACGGTATCGGCCGCAACTCCAGCGAATTCAGCTTGGCCATCGTCATCCCGGGGCCGAACGGCAGCAGCACTGCGCCGGTCGAAGCCGAGCCGGCGCCAGTCAAGCCTGAGACTCCAGCCAAGGACGAGCCGGCCGAAGGCGAAAGCGCGGTCGAAGGCGATGGCGAGCACGCCGTCGTCGATCCCGACGCGCCGCCCAAGACCGCCGACAAGGTTCCGCCCAAGCCGGCCAGCCAACCCAAGCTTCCCGAAAAGCTTCCCGACGCCTCCGATACCGTCATCAACATCCAAGGAATGGGCGAAGGCAGCCACGAGCCCGATGCCGGGAGCATGAGCGAGAAGAGCCCGCGCTTCGGCGGCTTGGGATTCTAATTTCCAACTAATTGAGATGAAGTAGGCGACGAGCCTCATCGACCGATGCGACTTTCTTTCCCCGCTCTTGGATCCGGTGAACCGCTTCGTCCACTAGATCTCCATTGGAGTCAGCCATCGTCCCGTCGGGCAGATAGAAATTGTCTTCCAATCCAACCCGCAAGTCTCCGCCCAGGTCCAAGGCTTCTTCCAAGAGTCGCCATTGGTCGCGGCCGATGCCGATGACCTCCCAATGCGAGTCCTTGGGAAGGTTTGCCGCCATGCAGGCCAAGTTGCCGGGCCGGGCCGAAATGCCGCCGAGCACGCCGAGGATCAAGCTGTAGTGGGCCGGGGCCTTCAGCAGCCCCATGTCGATAAAGGGCTCGGCGTTGGCGACGTGGCCGACGTCGAAGCACTCCAGCTCGGCTTTGGCGCCGGCTTGGTTGATCTGTTCCAGACAGTATTGGATGTCCTTGAAGGGGTTGGCGAAAACATGATCGTGGTGGAAGGCCTTCTGCTTGCGGCTGTAGATCGCGTAATTCATCGACCCCATGTTGAGCGCGGCGATCTCGGGCCGGTGGTCGACGATGTGGCGAGTCCGCTCCTCGATCGGCAGGCCGATGCCGCCGGAGGAAAAATTGAGCAGGACCGGACAGCGCTTGCGGATCTCTTCCTTGATCCGGCCGAAAACCGCCGACTCCCAGCTCGGTCCGCCGTCGGGCCGGCGGGCGTGGATGTGGACCACCGCCGCTCCGGCTTCGTAGGCTCGGAGGGCTTCCTCGCCAATTTCTTCCGGCGAATAAGGAATGGCTGGGCACTGCTCCTTGCGGGCCAAGACCCCGGTCAGGGCGCAGGTGACGATGACCTTATCGCCGCTCATGGGCTGATCCAATAAGAGAAGATTTTGAGGAATTCGTTAGCCACCGTCTTCCACTCCCGGCGGCTCAAGCTGCCCAGATTTTTCTGCAGATTGTTGGCGTCGATGCTGACGATCTTGCTCAGCCGAATCTTGGCCGGAAACTTCAGCCCGGCCTGCATCCAATCGAGCACTTGGTAATCGCCGGGCATCTCAATTTCCTCGACCTTGCTGGTCACGAGCGAGATCACCGCCATGGTCGGCGTGCCTTTGGCCTGGACCCGGGAAACGACGAAGGCCGGTCTTTGATGGACGGAATGGGGATCGCTTAATGGATAGGGAACAAGGACGAAGTCGCCCGCTTTAAAGTCGATCATAGTTGGCGTCTCGAGGATTGTCCCATTCCACAAAGGAAGGTTCTAGCCGTTTGACGAGCGCCTGTTGCTCTCTCTTATTCGAGAAGAACCCTTGGAGCGCCTTCTGCACGATTTCGCGCATCGAGCGCCGCTGAACGGCCGCCTCGAGCTTGAGCATCTTCATCAGCTCCGGGTCCGAAAGGTCGACAGTGATCCGAGTTCTTTTCATGGTTCCAGCAAAACAATAAATCGCCTTCGCCGTCAACCAATCCGCGACCGCTTGGAAAGAAAAATGCTCGAAAAAATTCTGTGCAAAACCAGCGGCGCCAAGCCCAAGGCCCACCAGAAGCCTGACCAGGAGCTCATGACCGAAGGCGTCAAAGTCGCCAAGCAGCCGCCCTGGGTAAGGACTGGCACTTCTTCCACGGTGACGATCAGCGAATCGCTGGCCTCCAAGCCGCAGAAATCGGCGCAATTCAATTCGAGAGTATAGTCGCCGGCCACGTCGCCCTGGAAAGAAGTCGCAGCGCTTGTTTGCGGGGCTACCAAGTTACCCACGGCCGGAATGACCTGCGGCGAGGAGCCGGGCGGCGAGGCAATCACGGTCCAAGTAAAGCTGCGGTCGTCGTCGGTGGGATCCGAACAAGTGGCGGCGGCAACCGCCACGGCTAGGCCAATTTCGCCGTCCAGATCGGGGCCGGCATCGACGACCGGGGCCTCATTGGCATTGAGGAAGATCGAGGCGATGCGTTGGACGGTGCTGATGCAATTTCCGCTGGTGGTATCGATGGTCGGATTGCTGAAACCGGTCCCGGCACCGCTGATGTCGTCCAGGCAAAGCTCGGCCAAAGCGATGACGTCATCGCCGCCGCAATGATCGAAATCGGCGCTGGTCAAGCCGCTGGCCCGGCCGGCCGAGAAGATGCCCAAGGAGGCGCCGTTGGCATTGAAAAGCTCCTCGGTCGGAAAATTCAAAGCCGTTGGCAAGGGAGTGAAGCCGCCGCCGGAAGTGCCGTTGGAGGTGAAAACCACCACGTCACCCTGAGGCCGGGGCTGGGTGAAGGGTGTCGGCTGAGAGCTGGGATCGGCCACCGGCCCGTGGAAGTTGGTCACCGCGAGGTCCAAGACTCCGTCGTTGTCGAATTGACCGACGCTCAGCGAGGTCGGGACCATGTCGGTGAAGGGCGCGCCGCCGACGTTCAACAGGGCATTGCCCGAGCCGTCCACCACCGTGCTCACTACCAAGGGACTTCCTAAGCCGCCGGATCCATTGCCAAACAAGTAAAGTAAGCTCGAAAGCAGAGCGCCGGTGCTTGCATTCTGACCGGCCAAGCTGATCGCGGCGTCGTCGGTGCCGTCGCCGTTGAAATCGCCCGCCGCCACCGAGAAGGGCCGGCTGAAGCCTTCGCCGGTCAGAGTCTCAAGGCTTTGGGGAGCCAGGCAGGTGTAGCCGCAAGCTCCGTCGTTTTGACAAACCACGACTTGGCTGAAGGGAGTGGCGCTGGTGAAAATGGCGACTACCACGTCGTCGCCGGCCCCGCCAAAATCGCCGCTGGCCACCGCCGCCGCGACGAGGTCGTCGTCGAGCAGATCGGGGTCGGGGAGCGGAAAGGCCGGCGCATCGAGCGGCGGCGCGGCGAGGCCGCCGCCGCTGTTGACGTTGGTGCGGAGGTTAATGAAACTCGGCGCAGCAATACTGGGATTGCCGATCGCGACCGCCGTCACCGAGTCGGGCGCACCGTCGCTGTTGCAATCGACGGCGACGGCCGACTTATCGGCGGCGCAGATCGCGGAATTCGCGACGCCGAAGGTCGGATCGCAAGCCTGCCCGAAAGTAAAATTGGCGTTTCGCGGCCAAAAATCGGTTCTAAAAGTGCTGAGGTCGTTCAAGGGATCTTCGCCGCCTATCGCCAAGCCGATCTCCAAGGCCGGCAGGACGCCGACGTCGACCGAGCCCGGGAAACCGCCGCCGGCGTTGCTCAGGACCTCTTCCAAAACGCTGGGCAGAGTGGCCTCGTCGATCGTCACCGGATACACCACGTCATTGAAAGGCGAGCCCGAGAAGTCGGCGTTGATCACGCTGCCGAGATAGCGCGGGGTTCCGTCGTTTTGGGGATAGGTGACGTCGGTCTGGGCGGCCGCCGCGAATTGTCCGCCGCAAGAGGACGCATCGTGTAGGTTTTGATTCTGAAAAAAGCTGAGCAGCGGCTCGGTCCGCGGCCCCGAGGAGGCCTCGGGCCGAAGCTCGGTCGTGGCAACGCAATCCGCGAAGTCGGGAGTCTCGCCGGTGAAGGTTCCGCAGGTCACGGTGTAGGTTTCATCGACCGCGGCCTGATCCTGGCAAGAGCTGTTGCTGTTTTGAAATAGCGGCAAGGTTAGAGGAATGGCGCCTTGACCGAAAGCCGGTCC
>JBIOXX010000091.1:0-7676 GCA_044869875.1 bacterium
TCAGGATCGGCTCGCCGCCGCTGAGCGAGCGCGAGCAGAGGACGCCGGCCGTCACCAGGAGCGAGTCGCCCGGCAGGAAGAAACCGGCCAAGAGCCCGGTTTCGGCGAAGATGATTCCGACCAGGACCAGCAGCCCGCCGGAGCGAATGAGGGCTTCGATGCCCTCGGGGCTGTGGAGCCGGCTCAGGAACTGCAGGACCTCTTCCATTATTTCCTCTGGTTGGCCGGCAAGACGGTTTTGCGCAGCCGAATGCTTTTCGGGGTGACCTCGACCAGCTCATCGTCCTTGATGAACTCGATCGCCTTTTCCAAGGTCATCGGCAGGACTGGGGTCAAGGTGACGTTCTCGTCCTTACCGGCGGCCCGCATATTGGTCAGCTTCTTTTCCTTGCAGGGATTGACGTTGAGGTCGTTGTCCCGATTGTGCTCCCCGATGATCATGCCTTCGTAGACCGGAACGCCATTGGGGACGAAGAGGATGCCTCGGGGCTCGAGGTGGAATAAGGCGTAGGGGACGCTTTCTCCCATCCGATCGCAGACCAGCGAACCGCTGACCCGGCTCTTGATATCGCCGCGCATCGGCTCGTAGCCGCTCAGGTAGGAATTCATCAGGCCGACGCCCTTGGTGTCGGTGAGAAATTCGTTGCGATAGCCGATCAAGCCCCGCGAGGGGATCGAAAATTCGAGCCGGATCCGGCCGGTGCCGTGGTTGACCATGTTGATCATCCGGCCTTGGCGCAGCGAGAGCTTTTCGGTGATGACGCCCATGAAGTCATCGGGGGTGTCGACGAAGAGGTGCTCGATGGGTTCGAGTTGCTGGCCGTTCTCTTGCTTGAAGATGATTTGAGGCCGGCCGACCGCCAGCTCGAAGCCTTCGCGGCGCATCGTTTCGATCAGGATCGCCATCTGGAACTCGCCCCGGCCCTTGACTAGGAAGCTGTCGGGAGTTTCGCCGTCTTCGACCCGCAAGGCGACGTTGTGCATCGTCTCCTTCTGGAGGCGGTCGAGGATGCGGCGGGATTGGACGTATTTCCCTTCCCGGCCCGAGAAGGGCGAGTTGTTGACCATGAACTTGATCGCCACCGTCGGCTCATCGACGACTAGGCGCTTCAAAGCCTTGGGCCGCTCGGCGGTGCAAATGGTGTCGCCGATGGTGACGTCCTCGATGCCCGAGAGGATGACGATGTCGCCGGGTTGGACGATCTCTTCGTCCTTGAACTTGAGGCCCTCGTAGGTCTGGAGGTTGGAGACCTTCAAGGGCTTGGGCACTCCATCGGCGGCGATGCAGACCAGGGCGTCGTTCTTTTTGGCCTGGCCTTGGAAGACCCTGCCGATGGCGAGCCGACCGAGGTAGTCGGAATAGCCCAGGTTGGTGACCAGCATCTGAAAGGGCTCGGACTCCTCGAAGGCCGGGGCCGGAATTTCGCTGAGAATGGTCTCGAAGAGCGGCTGGAGGTCCTTGCCCTTCTCGTCGAGCTTGTGCTGGGCTATGCCCTCCCGCCCGATGGCATAAAGGACCGGGAATTCGATCTGGCTCTCATCGGCGTCAAGGTCGATGAAGAGGTCGTAAATCTCGTTGAGGACTTCCTGGGGCCGGGCGTCCTTGCGGTCGATCTTGTTGACCACGACGACGATCTTGAGATGCGACTCCAAGGCCTTCTTGAGGACGAAGCGGGTCTGGGGTAAGGGCCCTTCCGAGGAATCGACCAGCAGGATCGCGCCGTCGACCATCTTGAGGCCGCGCTCGACCTCGCCGCCGAAGTCGGCGTGGCCCGGAGTGTCGATGATGTTGATCTTCACCCCGCGGTAGGTGGCGGCGCAATTCTTCGAGGCGATGGTGATGCCCCGTTCCCGCTCCAGCTCCATGTTGTCCATCATCCGGTCGGCGGTTTCCTGGTTGCTGCGGAAGGTGCCGCCCTGCTTGAGCATGAAATCGACCAAGGTGGTTTTGCCATGGTCGACGTGGGCGATGATGGCGACGTTCCGGATCTTATCGTTATTCGAATGGTTTTTCATTGAGGGAGGCTCTGCCTTGAAGCAGTGCTCGGCGCAAGCTCAATTTATCGATGCAGAAGAACGGGGCTAAAGCCCCTTGCTACAAGATTCACCGGTGCAATCCCCGTAGCAAGGCCCTTTAGGGCCGCTCCCCGTTTTTCCACAATCCCCAGCCGGCTTCCCGCGCTTCTTTTTCCAGCTTAAGAAAATCCTTCTTTTCCTTGAAAGAAAAATTCTTGAAGGTCGCCGCCCAGCCGTAGCGGATCAATTCCCGGTTAACCATGTATTCTTGCTCGGCGGCCGGAAGCTTGCCCTTGTAGGGTTGGCCGACGATCTCGGCGAAACGGTCCTCGGCCATCTTGAAATAAACGTAAGCCAAGATGCGGCCGTACTTGTCGCGGGTCGTCTCGTCCAGCTCCAGCCGGACCAGCCGCCCCTTCAAGAGATCGCGGGTTACCTCGTAGGATTGGGCTCCCAGCTCCTGAATCTTGGCGGCGTCCTGATGGCTGCGCCGGGCATCGCGGTAGAGCTTGTCGCTGGGATGGAGCTCGGGGGTATCGATCCCGAGAAGGCGGACCTTTTGACCGCCCTTCAAGCGGAAGGTATCGCCGTCAAAGACCTTTTGGACCCATTGCCAATTTTCCTCGGCCCGAAGGCTTCCGGCCGGCGCCAGCAGGATGAGGATTGCGAGAAAAAGCCGTTTCACGAAAATCTCGACATGATGGCCCGGATGAATTGGAGCAAGTAGTTGACGCCCGAGCCCACCGCGATGACCAGCGAGATGATGAGGAGGATCCACCCGATCTTGCCGAAGTCGAAGCCGATGAAGGGGTAATAAACCATGAGGAAGATGAGGGCCAAGGTCTGCATGACGGCCTTCTTCTTGCCCCAGTAGTCGGCCGGCATCACGATCTCCTCGGAGGCCGCCATTCCCCGCAGGGCGGTGACCGAGATCTCCCGGGCCAAAAAGACGATCACCATCCAAGCCGGAATCCGCCCGATCGGGATCAGCATGATCATGACCGCCAAGATGAGGAGCTTGTCGGCCAAGGGGTCGAAGTATTTTCCGAAGACGCCGTTGATATTGAATTTGCGGGCGTAATAGCCGTCGACCAAGTCGCTGACCCCGGCCAAAATGAAGACCAGTGCGGCGACGATGCCCCAGCAGAGGTTTTCTTTATCGGTCTTGGCCGGCGAGATCTTGGCGATCAAAAATAGGACCACCGGGATAAGCAAAATCCGTCCCAGGGTCAGGTAGTTGGGCAGATTGAAATACTCGCGCTTCTTGTCCGACTTGCTGGGCATTCTCACTCCGCAAATTCTTCGAATTTGCTGCGCGCCTCGGCAAAGCCGAGGCTTGCGCTTCCAACTTCGGGCGCGACTATCCCTAGCCTTATGGTGGAAGTCCAGCGTCAAAAGTTTCCCCGCTTGACAAGGTCGACGGGATCGCAGCATGCAAGCCGACAATGCGCCAGCATTACGATTTCATCATCCTCGGCAGCGGCATCGCCGGATTGAGCTGCGCCCTTCAACTGGCCCGCCACGGCAGCGTCGCGGTCCTGACCAAGAAGGAATCAGCCGAGTCCAACACCAACTACGCCCAAGGCGGCATCGCCTCGGTCGTCTCGCCCGAGGACAATCTCGACGCCCACATCCGCGACACCCTCGATGCCGGCGCCGGCCTCTGCCACGAAGCCGTCGTCGCCAAGGTCGTTTCCGACGGGCCTCACGTCGTCCAAGAGTTGATCGAATTTGGCGTCGAGTTCAGCCGTGGCAAGGGCGGAGATTTCGACCTGGGCCGCGAGGGCGGGCATAGCCAGCGCCGGGTCCTTCACGCCGGCGATTTTACCGGCCAGGTCATCGAGCGGGCCCTACTCCAGTCGGTGAAGTCCCATTCCAACATCCAGGTCTTCGAGCATCATTTCGCCATCGATTTGATCACGACCCGAAAATTGGGAATCGAAGAGAAGGAGCCCAACCGCTGCCTCGGAGCCTACGTCCTGGACGTGAGGAATCGCAAGGTCCTGACCTTCACCGCTGGGGCGACCGTCCTAGCCACCGGCGGCGCCGGCAAGGTTTACCTTTATACCAGCAATCCCGACATCGCGACCGGCGACGGCCTAGCCATGGCTTGGCGGGCCGGAGCCAAGGTTGCCAACCTCGAGTTCGTCCAATTCCATCCGACCTGCCTCTATCACCCCCGGGCCAAGTCCTTTCTCATCTCCGAGGCCCTGCGCGGTGAGGGCGGCATCCTGAAGCTGAGGAACGGCGAGACTTTCATGGAGCGCTACGATCCACGGCGCGAGCTCGCCCCTCGCGACGTCGTGGCCCGGGCCATCGACCACGAGCTGAAGAAGGGCGGCGAGGACTACGTCTTGCTCGACATGAGCCATTTGCCGGCCGACTACCTTCGGGAGCGTTTTCCCAACATCGGCGAGGCCCTGCTTCGTTTCGGCATCGATTTCACCAAGGAGCCGATTCCGGTGGTGCCGGCGGCCCACTACATGTGCGGCGGTGTCGTGGTCGACGACAAGGCCGAGACCTCCTTGCGCAATCTCTTCGGCTGCGGCGAAGTGACCTTCACCGGCCTCCACGGCGGCAACCGCTTGGCCAGCAATTCGCTGCTTGAAGCCGTGGTCTATGCCAATATCGCCGCCCGCGAAGCTCCGGAGCGCCTTGGCGGGCCGCCTCTTCCCAAGGTTGAGATTCCAGAATGGAGCAGCGGCCACGCCGCCGATTCCGACGAGGCCGTCGTCATCAAGCAAAATTGGGAGGAGATCCGATCCTTCATGTGGAACTACGTCGGTATCGTTCGGACCAATAAGCGCTTGCACCGGGCTAAGAAGCGGATCGAGCTGCTTTTGGAGGAGATCAAAGAATACTACTGGAACACCGTGGTCAGCCCCGACCTGCTCGAACTGCGCAACATCGCCTGCGTCGCCGACCTCATCATCCAATCGGCGCTCTGGCGCAAAGAAAGCCGGGGCCTCCACTATAATTTGGACTACCCTTCCCAATCCGAGATGTATCGCCGCGATACGATCCTCGAACCCTAATCAATTGTAGGTGAGAGTGCTGCCGCCGGCCGCTCCGTTCAAGTGAAGCTTGAAGGGCACTTCGCGGTTGCGCAGCGCCGCGGTGGGAAAGACCAACCGGTAGGCGGTGTACCACTGGTTGACGTAGTTGAAGAAACGGATCTCGAATTCGGTGATCGGAATTTTCTCGATCAGGGTCGGCTTGAGGAATTGGCCGCTGACCTCCAGCGTGACGTCTTGCAGCGACTTCGGCGAGCCCAAGTCCATCATTTCCCTCCTTCGAGCATAAAGCGCGACGAAGAAGGAGGCGTCCTGGCCCGGCTCGATCCAAGTGTTGGCCTTGGTTTGGGCCCGGTATTCCTGACCGTGAGGATAGACCTCGTTGTATTCGCCGCGGAAGGCCCGGCTGAACTCGTCGGAGTCGTAGGTCGCATACCAGATGATCTGAGCGTGGAGGTCTTGGAGGCTGTAGTGGCTGCCGGTTTTGGTGTAGCGACCCAAGGTCTTCTCGTATTCGTCTCTCAGGGGGAACAGCGCGTCGGGGACGGCCTGGGCGCTTAGGGGGAAAAAAAGAAGTATGGCGAGAATGAGGCGGCGCATTGATCTAGGTTTAACATTGGCCGGCTTGGAGGGCAAATTGGATTATCCGTGTCATCCTGAGCGCCAGCGATACCCAAACTACGGGCACAAGAGGACCTGCGACTGCCTTGGTGGGTATGAGGTCCCTTGTGCCCGTAGTTTGGGTATTCGACCCTTCGGGTCTCAGGATGACACTTCCACCAGAATCTAAGAAACCAAATCCGATTTCTTGAAAAGGCTCAGCACTTGAAGACCTTCGGCCTCCAAAGCCTCGCGGCCGCCCTCTTCCCGGTCGACGACCACGACGACTCCGAGCGGGACCAGACCGGCGTCGCGGACCGCCCGGCAGGCCTTGAGTATCGAGCCGCCGGTCGTAATGACGTCTTCCACCAAGACCACCCGCATTCCGAGCTTGAGGTGGCTGGCTCCCTCGATCCAGCTCATGGTTCCATGGCCCTTGGGCTGCTTGCGGACGATGAATGCCGGGATCGGAAATCCGCGCTGATAGCTGGTCAAGCTGACCGAAGTGGCGATGGGATCGGCGCCCAAGGTTGGGCCGCCGACGGCCCCGGCTTCGGGAAAATGGCGCTGGATCAAATCCATCAGTCCCGGCCCGACCAAGGCCGCGCCCTCGGGGTGAAGGGTCGTCTGCTTGCCGTCGAAATAGAAGTCGCTCATCCGGCCCGAGGCCAGCCGGACCTCCCGCTTTTGATAGCTGAATTGAAGGATGAGCTCTTTCAAGCGCTGGCGGTCGAACTTCACTTGAGCCTCGCATTCAACCAGGATTCGATCTCTTCGAAGATCTCCTCACGGTTGGTTTCGTTGAAATTTTCGTGATAGCCGGGATAGATCTTCAGCGTTTTGTCTTTCACCTGCATCTTGGCGAAGAATTCCCGGGTGCCTTCGATCGAAGTGATCTTATCGCCCTCGCCGTGGATCAGCAGGCTGGGTAGCTTGAGCTTGGGAGCCAGCGCCATCACCCGCTCGAGGTTGTCGAGGATTTCGGAGCCGAGCCGCAAGCTGATCTTGTTCCCCACCAAGGGATCCTCGGAGTAGGCCGCGACCACCGCGGCGTCGCGCGAGACCCAAGTCGGATCGATCTCGTTGGCGACACTGAGCTTTGGCAGAAAACGGGCTGCCGCCATGCCCACATAACGTTTGACCGGTGAAAGCGGCACCGCCAGCTTGAGATTGGGGCCCGAGAGGACCGCGCCCTTCGGCTCCTTGGGATGCCGGGCCAGATAGTTGACGGCGACTTGGCCGCCGAAGGAATGAGCCACCAAAAAAAGCGGGAGCTTCTTTTCTTTCTCGGACACCATCCGGACGAAGGATTCGAGGTCCTCGACCAGGTCTTGGAAATGCTCGGCATGGCAGCGCGAACCGGGACTTCGGCCATGGCCGCGTTGATCCATGAGATAGATGGCCCAGCCCCGGCCCAGGAAGTATTCCCAGAGAAAACGGTAGCGTCCGGAGTGCTCGGCCAAGCCGTGCAAGACCACTAGGACGCCCTTTTTCTTTTCGGGCTGAAGTTCGCGGTAATAAAGCTCGGTCCCATCCCAGCTTGCAAAGAAGTGATGCGTTCCCTCGGCAGAAGTCATGGAATTTCCCCTATTTGCACTCGCTCGGCCCAACCTTCCTTGCCCGACGGACTTTTGACAAGCGCAAAATCGCCCTGGACCTTCTTCAGCCGGACCAGGCGGCCTTCGCGCAGTTCCTCGCGGACCGGGGACTCGGCTAGCGGCTGCTCGCGGAGGGCCAGGTTCGGAGCGACCACCACCGCCTCGGTCTTGGCGAAGGGTAAGCCGGTTCGAGCCAAATATTGCAAGGAACCGAAGAAAAGTAGCGGCAAGACCGCGACGGCGAGGATCAGGTAGAGCGGTTTCCGATGAAGCCGATAAACCGCCAGCAGGCCGAAGAAGAAAAGGCAGCCGAGGGCGCATAGCCAGAGGCTCTCCGGAGCGTTCAGCGAAAAGCGGTAGAAGGGAATTGTACGGAGCAAGGCCCGGGGTCCGTCAGCCGCTTGGCGGCTGGGCTCGACCTTGGACTCGATGAAAGCCAAGTTTTCGC
>JBIOXX010000092.1:0-2106 GCA_044869875.1 bacterium
TGGTGCCGTAAAACTCGAAAACCCCGAGGAGCTCCTCGCCAAAATGGACCGGGAAACCCACGGCCGAAACTAAGCCCTCCCGTTGGGCCTCGGTTTTCCGGGGAAACTTTTCGACTGCCAAGTCCTCGAGCCAAATCGAACAGCCCGACATCCAAGCTCGCCCCGGCAAGCCCTCACCGCTACCCAGCTTGGCTTCCAAAGTCGTTTGGAGGAAACCGGAGAATTTGCCGGGATCCCTCGCCCAAACTTCGCCACACTGGAGAGTCTTGCCGTCGGGGATCTCCCAAAACGCGCCGAGGTCCCAGTCCAAGCTGTCGCAGATCGCCTGCAAAATCCTAGGAATAGCCGCCGAGAGCAGCGGATCGGCCGACATAATTTGAGTGATGGCGTATTCGGTGGCCTGGCGGCGCTCGGCCGCGCTTCGGTCCCTCTCTTCCACCGCCAAGGCGATCATGTCGGCCAGCGAAGCGGCGAAAGTCTGCTCTTCCAAGGTCCAGTCCCGGCTCTCGCCCGTCGATTCGCTGCAGAGCACTCCAATGGTCCGGCCGTGGTGTCGGATCGGAGCATCGAGCATCGAAACGATGCCGGCGGGCTTGAGGTAGATTTCTTCGAATTCACGAGTCCGCGGATCGAGCGAGGCGTTTTCGGCGGCGATAGTGCGGAATTTCTCGAGGCTTTCGAAATAAACCGGATAATTCGCAACGTCGAGGTCGGCTTCCTGTCGATGCTCTTCGCTTTCGCTGAGGAAGAGATCCAAACAACGCAGCTTAGTCCGATCGGGACTATAGAACCAAACCGAGCTCCGACTGACATTGAGACCGTTAGCAGCTGCCTGAGCCACCTCGCGGACCCGGCCCTCGAATTCGGGAAATTGCTGATTCTTGGCAAGGTTGACCAGGATCTCATTGTGGCGGCGAAGAAAGGCTTCGCGTTCCTTCAATGTCTGGCGAATCTCGGTTATGTCCATCGCCGAACCGACGTAACCGATGAAATTTCCCTCGGAATCGAAGCGCGGCGCGCCATTGCTCACCATCCAGCGATAGACACCGTCAAATCGCTTCCAGCGGTACTCCTTACGGAAGCTGTTCCGCTGAGCGAAGGCTTCTTGAAAGATCTTAAGGGCCGGCTCCAAGTCAGCCGGATGAATCCCTTCCTCCCAGCCCTCGCCCAGCTCCTCCTCCAGCTTCCGTCCCCGAAAATTCAGCCAAGGCTGGTTCAGGTAATTGCGCAGCCCCGCCGCGTCGGTGGTCCAGATCATAACCGGGGCCAGGTCGGCGATTTTACGGAAGCGCTCCTCGCTTTCCAGCAAGTTCCGCTCGGCAAGCTTGCGTGAGCCTATGTCGTAGAAGTGGACGCTAATTCCTCCTTCCGACGCCGGCGAGATATGGACTTCATACCAATGACCGGTTCGAGTCTCGTTGAACTCGAATTCGACGACCTGCTTCAGACTCTGGGCCTCGTTGAGCCTCGACTCGAAATCGGTTCCCCTCCAGCCGGGAAAGGCCTCCCAGAGCGATTTTCCGACAAAGCGGCGGTAATCGCCCTCGACGTATTTATCGCAGTCCTTGTTGATATGGATGAATAGGCCGTCCTGATCCACGCTGAAGAAACAGCCCTGGACGCTCTCCAAAATCGAACGAACTCGTTTTTGCGATCCGATCAACTCACGAGCGGTGGCATTGTGGCGAATCAAAGACCGGTGAAGATTTTCGATCAAGATGCAAATCATCGACGCGTTGAACAGGAATAGCAGCAACCGCATCGCATCGCTGGTCCGTTGAATTTCGAAAGTGCCGTGGGCCGGATAATCGTAAGCCGCCGCCAGCGCCCCAACAACCATCGTCAAGAGTCCCGGAACCAATCCGCCGTACCAAGCCGAGATCATGACCGCGATGTAAAAAAAATCGAAGGGCGAGAACTGATCCTGCCAGTAGTTCTCAAGAATGAGCTTGGCGGCCATGCCCAGGCCGAACGCGGCCAAAGCAACGATAAAACGAAGCCAGGTCGAACGGCCGGTCAGTGGAATCCGAAAATGCGAAGTACTGAGCAAGCTGGACATAGGCAGGAAGATCGTAACATGCCAAAAAATGAGAGAGGACGGAAATT
>JBIOXX010000093.1:0-7037 GCA_044869875.1 bacterium
CGGAGCACGCCTTGATTGACACCGCTGGCCTGGTCGGCGGCGGCCTTGGCGCGAGTGGCTTCCAACTCGGCGGCATTTGCACGAGCTTCCTGTTCCTTCCTCCGCAATTCGACGGCTTCGGCCTTCGCCTCGGCGGCGGTGACTCTTTCTTCTGCAGCAGTGGCGCGAGCTTCGGCGGCGGTGGCTCGGATTTCGTGAGTTTCGGCCTCGGCTTGATGGCGAATGGCGTCTTCGCTATTCGTCGCCCGCTGACTGGCGAGCTGGCTTTCCAGGACCTTCACTCTTTCGGCGCTGGCGCTGGCCTTTTGCTCGGCGGCGATTAATTTCTGTTTTTCGGCGGCGAGCTCGCCGGCCAGGCGAGTCGCCCGGGCCTCGGCTTCGCCGTGTTGGCTGGCCGGCGCCTGGAGGGCTTCAACCTGCGCTTGAACGGCGCCGAGCTCAGTCTCGAGGGTTTGGATGCGCTGCTTCGAGACTTGGTCGTTTCGCTGCAGTTCCTCGGCCTTGGCCGTGGCCAAGGCTTCCCGGTTGCCCGCTTCCAAGGCTTCGTTGCGAAGGTTTTCGGCTTCGGCCGCGCTCGAAGTCCGCAGCTCGTCGAGCTCGCGCAGGCGAGTGGCTGCATTTTCTTGGGCCCGCGCAGCCCGCTGGTCGGCACCTGCGACTTGTCCAACGGCGCCTAGCACCGCTTCCTCGGCCCTGCTTCGAACTTGCTCGATCTCGGTCTCGAGTTGGCGGACCCTGGCGTCGGCGGCGCGGGCTCGGCCTTCGGAGCCTTCCTTGTTGACTCCGGCCTGACGAGCCTCCTCGCGCAGGCGCTCGATGGTCGCATCGTTGCGCCCCTTGGTTTCTTCGTGCTCGGCCCGAAGGTTGGCTAACTCTGTTTTTGTATCCTCCAAGGCAAGATTTGCCGAATCGAGCAGCCCACCCAGCTCGGCAGCCTTGGCCTCGCTTTCGGCCAACTGGCCGCGGGCGTCAGTTAACTCCTGCTCTCGGGTGCCGAGCTCGGCTTCGATATCCCGCTTCTCGGCGGCCAAGCGATCTTGGGTGGCTTCGGACTCGCGGCGAACTTCGGCGATCTTGTTCTCGAGCTCGCCGACTTGGGTTCGCAGCTCAGCTGTGGCGGTCTCAGCTGCGGTCAACTCCCGGACTTTGGCCTCGAGCTCGCGTTGGACCGCTCGCTTTTCACCGTCGAGACGATTCTGTTCCTTGCGAGTCTCATCCTTGGCCTCGCGAGCCAGACGTTCGGCTTCGGTGACGGCGGTCCGTTTCGCCTCGACCTCCTTCTGCAAACGGCCGAGCTGTTCAGCTTTTTCGCGAAGCTGGCCGGCTTGGGAGTCTCGCTCCCGGGTAAGCGAATCGATTTTGTCTTGGGCCTCGGACTTGGCGGAAGCGAGCTCGGCTTCCTTGGTTTGGAGTTGGCTTTCGAGGGCCTGATTTTCCCCACCGAGAGTTTCGACTTGGGTTTCGAGGCCCTTCGTCTTCGCCTGCTCTGCTCTCAAAGACTCGCCTTGAGTCCTGAGCTCCCCTTCCACCGTTTCGAGACGACCCTTGGTCCGCCCCAACTCGCTCTCTAAAGAGCCGGCTCGCGATTCGGCCCTTGTCTTCGCCGACTCGGCGTCGCCCGCTTTTTTGCGCCAGTTTTCGAGAGTGGTCCGCAGCTCCTCGGCTTCTTGGCGACTGCGAGATTGAAGCTCGTTGAGGTCCTCGGCCCGAGCCGCGGCCGCGCCCTTGGCCATCTCGACGTCGGTTTCGAGGCCCCGAACCCGGCCTTCGGCGGCGTTCTTCTCCCGCTCCAATCTTTCGGATTTTCCCTGGAGCTCGGCTTGGCTCGTCTCCAATTCGCGAATGCGGCTCTCGAGGCCGGTTTTTTCGGTGGCGAAATCTTCTTGAGCCTGTTGGAGCTCGAGTTGGGCTTCGAGGTCGATGGTCGGGGGCTCGTTACGCAGCTCTTCCAACTGCCTTGCGGTATCCGTAAGGCGGGTCTCCAACCGGGCCTTTTCGGCCTTGAGCTCGATCAGCTCGGTGTCGAGCTCTTTTTTTCGACTCCGCAGAGCGTCCAAATTTCTCTTGAGGCTTTCTTTGCTGCTCTTTTCGCGACCGAGCTCCCGTTCCCTGCCGACCAGATTGGTCTCGGCGATGTGGAGAAGACGAGTGGCGTTTTCCAAATCCTTCTTGGTTTGCTCGTGCTGGGCCTGGAGCTCTTCGTGCTTGGCTTTCAGCTCGGTCTCGCGGCCCTCGGCATCGTCGGCCCGCGTTTTTTCTTGGTCGAGGGTCTGGCGCAACTCTTCGGCGGTGACGAGAGCCTCGTCGATTTGGCGTTGCCGTTCTTCGACCTTGCCTTCGAGATTGCGAATCGATGTCGAGAGACTTTCGGCTTCCCGAGTATGCTTGGCTTGAGCTTCGGCGAGGGTCTGGCGCAAGCGTTCGTTTTCGGCATCCTTGCCTTTTTTGACGGTTTCGGCGGTCTCCAAGGCCAACTTTGCGCCGTTGAGCTCGCGCTTGACCTCGGCCAAGGACCTTTCGGTAGTCGCCAATTTTCCGCCGAGCTCGGTGGCATCGGCGCCCTTGGCGGCCAACTGACTTTGGATCTCGCCCTTCTCCCGCTCCAAAGCTGCCTGAGTCTGCTTCAAGACTTCGATCCGTCCGGTCTCCACCTCTAATTGGTGGTTGGCCGTTCGAAGCGCGGTGTCTGATTCCTGAAGCTTATCGGCGAGCATTTGGGCTTCGCGGGAGGTGGTTTCGAGCTCTCCGCGCAGCTTGTTGAGTGCCAGGGCGCCTTCTTGGAGCGCGGTTTCCTTGCGTTCGAGAGCTTGCTCGAGGTCGGAAATTTTCTGACCCATTTGGCCGACCAGTTCCGCGGCGGCAGTATTCTCGCTATCCCGGCTCGCGATGGCCTGACGTAGTTCGGCGATTTGAGTGTCGAGCTCCGACTTGGCGCTCTCCAATTCACCGGCCTTTTTCTTAACCTCGGTCAAAGCTTGATCGACGCCCTCGCGTCGCTTTAATTCGACCTTGGCCGTGTCGATTTGGCCGCGCAACTCGGCGGCCTCTTGTCCCAAGGCGGCGGCTCGGACTTCGGCCTGCCCCTTCTCGGCGGCGAGGACTTGGATTTTTTGGCGCAGACCTTCGATCTCGGCGCTGGGGGTGTCAAAACTGAGCCCCAGGTCGGCGGCTTCGGCGTTTTCCTCGATGGCATTGAGCTTGCCCTCCGCGGCTTCACGCTTGGATTCGGCGGCGGCGAGTTTTTCTTGGGCCTCGGTCAGTTGTCGGCCCTTCTCTTCGGCTTCGGTCCGTTTCTCGCCGAGCTCGGTCTCGACCTGGGTCAAGCGAGTGGCCTTGCCTTCGGCATCGGACTTATGGCCGGCGGCCTCGGTGCGGGCGCCGTCGCGCTCGCCGGTGAGCTCCGTGACCTTGGCCTCGAGGCCGGCGATTTCCCGGCCTTTGCCGGCGACGTCGGCTTCGGCCGCCGATTTCTGGGTTTCGACCTCGGCCAGCTTCGCTTCCAGGGTCTTGACCTTGGACGGAGCCCAGTTCGAAAACCATTCGCCAACCGTGCTCAGGCTTTCGACAACTCGGGAACGCAGGCCTTTACCCGTGGCCTCTCCCGGAGCCTTCGGCGACGCGGCTGGAACCTTCGGCTTCGCGGCGGCGCGCTTCGGCAAAATCTTTTGGAGCCAGGGCCCGAACTCAAAATTGCCGGCCTTGGTCTCGGGAACGATCGGGGTGTAGCTGGCCTTGGGATCGAAGCCTTCGATCCGCATCTTCACTTCGCCCAAGGCCGGTTGAAGCCGGCCCATCGTCGCCCGGTTGGCCAAGTTGAAGCCGATCATGGCCTGACCGTACATCACGGTGGCGTCGAAGAAGTTGGCGCCGAAACCTTGACCGTTGTCGGGAGCTAAGTGGAGTTGGCGGCTGGCCCAACCCGAGGCCTGCATCGCGAAGATGCCGCCGAGATGATTGGCGGTTCCGGAGCTGATTTGGCCGAGCTTGGTCAAGGTCGGCGCGCCGACGCCGGCTTCGGGCACCCAGGGGTTGCCCATCAGCATGCGGCCGGTCGGAGTGGCTTGGAAAAGATTCGGCCCGTGAGCGGCGGTGCCTTCGCGGCCACCGAAACGGATTTCCCGGCCCCGAACCTTGAAGTTGAGCTTGCCTTCGGCCGCGCGGCTGCTGGCCCAGCCGGTCCCGGCGTGGGTCGCGCGCATGCCGACAAAGAGCAGCATCGAAGAAAGGATTTCATCGCCGGCCCCGGTCCAAGCCTTATCCGAGCCATGCCAGAGCCGCTCGTAACCGCGATGTATCCCGGTGAAAGCCAAGGATTCGCCGACGATTCCGAGTCCTGAAGCGCCGAGCTTGACTCCCATTCCGATGCTTTGGATCTTCTTGGCGTCGAAGAGATACTTGGCCAAACGGAGGCCGCCGGTCTCGAAGAGGGCGCCGCCAAATGGCGCGGCCATCATTCCGACCAGCATCGAGGGCTTGGTCATTTCCTTGTTGAAATGCCCCAAGGTCATCTCGACCTTGGATCCGAAGCTGCCCTTGCCGTTGGCCAGATCGAGAAATTTTGCGGCTTTGGCGCCGAGGTTGGGGTCCTCTTTCAACAGGTCGGCGATGGCCAATGCCGTTCCGGGGTAGCCTTGGTCGATGAAGAGCCGGGTTTCGGCCAAATGCAAAAGGCCGCTGTGACGAAGCTCGACGTCCCGCTCTTGGGCCAGGGAGATCAGCTCGCGGAAGACGGTGGATTTCAGCAGCCGTTGGCGCTGGGCATCCTCGCCCGGGCTTAGGTCCAAGCCTTCCAACAAAACCTTCAGCTTGCTGGCGGGAAACTTCTCCCGAGCTGCGCTCAGCTTCTTCAAAAGCGAATCGACTTGGCCGAGCTCGGCGTTGGCGTCGACCTTGCTCTCGAAATTGAGCAGGCCTTGGGCATGATCGGCTCGATTGGCGACGCTTTCCTTGGCCAGAATTTCGATAATCTGAAAAACTTGTTTCTGGGCCGCCTCGAGCTCGGGCCCACCCTGATTTCTTCCCTTGAAGACGCTTTCGCCGGCCGGACCTTTCACGCTGGCGGCGATCAAGGGGGTCAAATCCTGGGGATCGGGAGCTTTCTGGGGAACGAGCTCGGGGAAAATGTTCTCGCCGAAGGCCTTGGTTTCGGCGGTATTAGGGGCCGGCTGGCGCTTGAGGCCCTCGACGACCGCGCTGTAATTGGCCGAACCCTCGGACTTGGGATCGACGGTCCAATCCCGGCTTAGATTGACGAATTTCCCGGCCGAAAAGCTGAAATGGTCCTTCAGCCAGATCCGGCCATTCTCGGGCTTTCCGTCGCCGTCGACCATCCACTTGAAAATCACGTCGATCCGATCGCCGTCGCGGATCACCTGGTAATTGCTTTCCTTGTCCTTGATGCGCAAGCGCAGGCCTTCGAGACCCGATCGCTTGGCCTGCTCCTGAATCAGCGAGTCGACCTCGTCGAGATAACGATGCTCCCGCTTGAAGGCGTCGCGAAACTTGTCGAGGGTCTGTTCCTGCTCGTCGACCACGGCTTGGCCGAAGGTGCGGGCAACCTTGAGCCCAAAGCTCTGAACGACCTTATTGCCCAAGCCCGGCCCATCCTTGAGCAAGGCTTCGTATTTGCCAAGCCAACCCTTCCAGGCATCGGTATCGCCTTTGCCGTTGTGCTCGAAGCTTCGCTTGTAGCCTTTCAAGACTTTTTGGGTCGGATCGAAGACGAACTTATCTTTGAGATAGACCCGGCCATCGCCGCTTTTTTCGTTGTCATCCAAGGGGATAACGAAGGTGACTTCGATGTCGCCGTTAGGCTTGAGCTCGGCCTCAGTATGGGCTTCGGCATCGGCGGGCTTGAATTTGAGGGGCGTTTTTTGCGGATCTGCCCCCTTGCCGTCGTAAAGGTCCAGGACGGAGGAGAAAAAATCTTGATGTTGCTTCAGTAAGTCGCGGGTTTCCCGAGACAAACGGAAGGACGCTGGTCCGCTCACCTTGTGCCCCCAAAGTGCAATTCGGAGTGATTATTTTATGATCCCAGGTATTTCACCCTATTGCGGCCTTATCGCGGCGGCGGGGGAAAAGTTGCGATGCGCACCGGTCTCTACGGTTTTTGACGGAATCGCGCCATATATTAATGTTAACGGCGCCAGAGCGGCGAGCCCGCGACGTAGACCGCGGCAATCCGCGAGGGCAAGGTTTGGTCGATCAGCCCGGCAGCCACCGAATCGTCGTCCTCCGGCGAATCGACGAGAAGGAAGTCGGCCAGCTTGTTCTTGACCAAGCTGCCGATCTCCGAATCGAGACCCAAGGCCCTCGCCCCGCCCAAAGTGGCAGCGCCGAGGATGGTCGAGGCGGCTTGAGAGCGGTCGATCGCGTTCTCCAGGCGGTAAACGACGGCTCGCATCTCGTCCCAAAGCTGGAGATTGGATCCCGAGGCCTTGCTCAGGGTGCCGAGAGCCCAAGGCGAGCCCTCTTTGATAATCTTATCCCAGGGCACCTCGCCGGCTTGAAGCTTCTCGAAGGATTGAGGCCCAAAAATTCGGACGCAGCCGGCCTTGTCGAGCAGGGCCGAATCGGTGGGCCCGAGATGAAGGGCGCCGACAATCGAGGGCTTGGCTTTCAGCAGGCCGATCTCGTGAAGATACTGAACCGGCGTCATCCGGTGGGGCGGCGGGATCTTGTCGATGCCCCAGCCGGCCTCCTTGAAGAGAACCGAAGTGACCTCACCCTGGCTATCGTAGAAAAATTCCATCTCGCTGAAAGTCAGGGCCGCGTGAAGATGGAGCGGGATGGCCATCTGGATGGCGTGGCTGCCGAGGATCCGAAGCATGTTTTTGGAAAGCGTGTAGGCCGAAAAGGGCGCCAGACCGGCCTTGAGCTTGGGGTTTTCCTCGTGGAGGATCTCGTCGACCAGGGCCAGGGCTTGCTCAAACTCATCTTGAGCCAGGGTCCGCTGGATATTTTCGATCTCGGCCAGGGCCACGATCCGAAGGCCGGACTCGCGGTAGAGCGGCACCGCGATCGGATAGCGGCAGACG